>JAYVFX010001170.1:0-3669 GCA_043772795.1 Deltaproteobacteria bacterium | reverse complement strand
TTTCAATTGAATTCCGCGGAGGTAAGGAGCATACCCATGGAGACACAAAGGGGCACAGCACAGATTTTCGACTTCTCATTGACAGATCGTGAGTCTCAGCACGGATTATTTTCTGTTGCGGCAGTACTGCCTGAACAGTTTTTTGGACCTTCCCACGCTAGCCAGACAGACCGACCCGAAGCGTCGCTTATGCGTGCGGTGTTAACAGAGGCGCTGTCATGCTTTCAAAATCAATTTTATCTTCGTTACTGTGAGGCGCAGAAATTGGCTAAGGAAGCAGAAGCCTGGTTTTTTAGTGACGAGACGAACTGGCCTTTTACCTTCGTAAACATTTGTACTGTTCTCCATCTTGAACCCGCCTATATTCGTCGTGGATTACGACGTTGGCAAACCCATTATCCTCTAAAAGTACCCCAGCGAAAGCGGCGTACCGTAGGAACTCGCCGTCCTCTTAAATGTGCCGCATAAGCTTTACCACTCTGGCAAAAAAGAGACTTTAAAAATTATCAACATAGGGACGCCGTCTCTCTGACCACCTGATCGCGATCGGCAGAAAGAAATTGACATGAATCAGGATTCACAAAAAGAACACTTGTGGGGAGTTGTACTCGCCGGTGGGGATGGAACTCGTGTCCGTGGCTTTCTTTCGCAACTGTGTAATAATCGAGGAATCAAGCAATTTTGTGCAGTCGTCGGTCGTCGTTCGATGTTGGAGCATACTCTGGCGCGGGCCGAAATGCTGATTCCTCGTCAGCGCATTCTCATAGTAGTGAGCGCAGACCATCGCCTGAAATCGCTCAGCATCTCGCCCACTGGCATGTAGAGAATGTGATAGTGCAGCCAGAGAATCGTGATACTACTGCTGGCATTCTGCTACCACTAACATACATAGCGAATCGGGATCCACACGCTTTGGTAACGATCTTTCCTTCAGACCACTTTATCGCTAACGAGCAGAAATTTATGAGCTTTGTCGATCTGGCAGTCTGGGAAACCAAGTTGTTTCCTGGGAACTTTGTCTTACTAGGCATGACACCAGATAGACTTGAAAACGGTTACGGATGGATCGAACCTGCCAGCACGAAGGGAGATCGCTTCACTCAGGCGGTAACCCGTTTCTGGGAAAAACCACCAGATGTGCAGGCCCAAATATTGTGGGACCGAGGAGCGCTGTGGAATAGCTTCGTGTGTGTCTCCCACTGTCGTACGTTGTGGGAGATGGCTCGGTTGGCCGTGCCTGATATCTATTTACATTTTCTGCAAATCTACCAAGCACTTGGTACGCCAGAATCCCAACGAGTGACAAAGCGAGTCTATAATTGTCTTCGTAAGGTTAATTTTTCTTCGGGCGTTTGTGAACCTTGGACGCCTCTATTGCGAGTTCTTCCGGTCCCAGACGTCGGCTGGAGTGATTGGGGGAGCGTTGCGCGAATCGTGGCAACAGCAGAGCAGTTAGGGAAAAAAATGAGTTGATGGCACGACTCAACAGATCCGTCCATGGATCTTTTCCTGCATTGTTAGAGCCGCAGTTCAGTTTCTGATGACTAGGATCGAAAATACATTCCTATTAGCATCTATTGGTTTGCGATTGTCGAGATCTCTTTTATCTCGAAAAAAGCCGGTTGCAAGATCTATTAGGACTCCACAATCCACACACTGGTGGGTTTTCTCTCTAGTGTCTCTCGGGCGCATCAAGTATAGTCGTACACAACGAACGGTAGGGTGGAATTGCAACGCTTGTTGCCTTTGTGCTGCTTGTTTTGTCTAAAGAAGAAGAACACACAGCCTGTCCTTCACAAAAAGAATCCCAGATTGTTAATGGAAAAGCTTATAGTTTTTGGCAATGTGTTGCTTTATACAGAAGGGCGTCTTTTTGCTGTGTTTTACCCCGCAAAAGAGGTTCCTTATGCGTGAGGTGATTCTCTCTGTTCCTGTCCTGACCTCACCCTCGCAGTGGCCATGGTGGCGAGCTGCTACTCACCAGCAGTTTATTCTTTTGTGGATAGTGCTTATCCACGTGACAGCAGGGATAGGACTTTTGCTCTATCCACTGCCGGGATGGCCGTTGTTTTTGACCGCTCTTCTCCTCGCCTGGCTTGGGGGATTGGGAACCACCGTCTGTTACCCTCGCGCGTTGGCCCACCGTGCGTTGCATTTGCATCCGGTTGTTCGTGAGCTACTCATTTTCTTTGCGATGTACAATGGCTCTGGGGCTCCTCTTTCATGGACGGCCAATCATCGTCTGCATCATGCCGCAGCGGATACTGTGAACGATATCTCGAGTCCGCAAGTCGGGGGTTTCTGGTGGGCGTATGTGCGCTGGCTATGGCAAGCAGAAAAAGCCGACCCAATTCGCTACTGTCGCGACCTCAAAGAGAGATCCTATCGGATATGGACACTCCTCCAAGTGCCACTCCTAACCCTTTCCTTCTTGATTGGTGCCCTCTTTAGTATGGAAGCGTTCTTTTGGTTAGGGGCGATTCGCTTAGTATTTGCACTGCACGGGCAATGCTTTGTTAACAGCTCACCTTACGCGATTCGATGCCTGGTAGCCCAATATGTTGTGATCCTGGCTTTCAATCGTCCACAAAATGTGGCACCACTGCGTAAGGTGAGTTAACAGTGTGTGTCATTTACGTCCCGACGCTGCCCCTGGTCAAGATTCCAGCCGCAACGTCCCATGGCTTGCGGTCTGGCACCTTGGTCAGGGAGAAAATTGGCACGGTAATCATCACGTCCGCCCGGGGATGGCACGGCTCGGCTGGACACTGAGGCAGCCAGATGTGGGATGGTGGGTTATCGTGGCACTGGAGTGGTTAGGGTTGGCGACTGAGGTGCATCGTCCCAGCGCGGAGGCAGAACACAGCAAGTGACGAAGTGTACGAATCTCATCTGGTTCGATTTAGGCGCGGGTGAGCTCGATCTTCAGCGTGGCAAGTGATTGTGGCGGCATCACCAAATCGCATTCGATGTGACCTTCAACAACGTGTAACGGATGTGGCTCTGGGCGAAGTAGAGCAGCTTCTCGTTCTGACAGATCAGTGTTAGTATGTCGTCTGTCATTTGATTTAGAGCAATTCGCATACCGACCACTATTAATTGCCCGCTCCTGAGGCTACTCAAATGTGGTCTGTGTTTTGCTCCTTGTAAATGAAGTGATGAGGGAAGGGCATGCCCGTCAAGTTTCAGGATTACTACAATACACTCGGCATTGAACGCAGCACCTCTCAGGAAGAAATTCAAAAGGCGTACCGCAAACTCGCGCGCAAATATCACCCGGACCTTAACAAAGGATCTGATGCAGAGGAGAATTTTAAGCGCGTCACCGAAGCCTATGAAGTACTTAAAGACCCGGAGAAGAGAAAAAGGTACGACACTCTAGGTGCGGGATGGCGGGAAGGACAAGATTTTTCTCCTCCACCGAGCGGGGAGGGCGAGCCCTTCACCTTCCGCCAGCGTTCGGGAGGCGCCAGCGATTTCGACCGGAGTAGTTTCCACGGCGCCGGCAGCTTTAGCGATTTTTTTGAAACTATATTCGGGGGACGATTCAGTGGTTTCGCGGCAGAACCGGGAGCCGCTGATGCAGCAACGAACGGGTGGTCGGCTCGCGGCCCGGATCGTGAAGCTGAGATCACTATCAGTTTGGAAGAGGCATTTCGTGGTGCGACG
>JAYVFX010001169.1:0-2452 GCA_043772795.1 Deltaproteobacteria bacterium | reverse complement strand
GTATGTCTGCCGCACCAGGGCGAGGATAGCCGAATCAACCATGATGAGGCTATAGCAAAGATCCCCCAATTGCTCAAGTTATTTTCTGACAATTACTATATGGGACACAATGGTTCGTATAGGTCTGCACTAAAGTGTACGAGAGTGTAATGCAGTCGCCGGTCGCAGGGTTGCACGTCTGTCCAGCACCACACACGACAGGTACACTCGAGCACCCCGCCTCATTGGTGCAGGAATCAACGGTACACCGGTTGTTGTCATTACAGGAGACAGTCCCGTGCGCACAGCCTGTGGTGGGGTTGCAGGTGTCAGTGCTACATTGATTCCCGTCATCGCAGCTCACGGCTTGATGCAAGCACCCCTCCGCATTAGTGCAGGAATCAGTGGTACACGCGTTGTTATCATCACAGGAGACGGTCCCGTACGCACAGCCCGTGGCGGGGTCGCAGGAGTCAGTGGTACATTGACTCCCGTCATCGCAGATCACCGGAGCATACAGGCAGCCGTTGCTTGTGTCACAGCTATCGGCGGTACAGGCGTTGCTGTCATCGCAGCTGACCGGAGCATGCTGGCAACCGTTGCTTGTGTCACAGCTATCGGTGGTACAGGCGTTGCCATCGTTACAACTCACGGACGCATGCCCGCACGTGCCGTTGGTGGTGTCACAGCTATCGGTGGTGCAGGCACTGTTATCGTTACAGACGGAGGGTTGCTGCCGACAATCCTGGCTGCAGGGGCCTTGGAAATCGCCATGCGCCAGATGCTCCGGCACGGCGGAGGCTCCCACCGTGATTTGCTTAGGCGTCGACTTATCTGGGGAATAGTGGCACAGCGTGACTTTCGGCGCGGCGTGCACCGCAGTGGCAAACATGGCTAAGCCCATCACTAGGATGCTCAGCCCCATAAAAACCCGCATACGGCCGTGATAATACATCGTGTCTCCTCCTTGGTCTCTAGATACCCTCTCTCGTCCTCGTTCACCGCTGAGGATCCAGCACTCTGCCAGTGACTGCCGAACTCAAGAAGCAAGTGTAAGTTGGGTGGTGGTTCACACTTGTGGGGGAGTCGTGTCAAGGAAATAATTGCGGGTGAACCGAACAAAGGTACGTATTTCCAGGTGTACAGTTAACGCCCGTTTTGTGGACTGCCTAGACACCCTTGCTATGGGGCCAGCTTGAGTGTCGAATAACCCCTGCCAAGAATCTGTGTCCGCTTGTCTCCTCTGCCGCAGGTTTTTCAACACTCTGCCCTCTCCCGGCCTCCCCTCCTCGCTAGCCTCCATACAATTGGGCGGTTACGCCCGTACAAAATAGGCGATGCCACCGATGTGGAGGAGCTCTGGAGCATGTATAGTTCCAGCACGCCGGTACGCACTGGTCCCAACTTTACGAGCTGCCCCACACGACTTGTTCGGTGTCGTGAAGCTCGCGATGGCGCTTCCGTTGACGTTTGAGCAAACCTAAGATCTTCGCGTGGTGGATCAAGTACGGCACCAACTCGATAGTCTCATCGCGCGTGAGCGCACGGCTATAGTAGAAGGCACGGAAGACCATTTCCATCGAGATCCGTTCTAATGGCTCGTTGAGACTCTGCGCGATTTGTTGGCAGACAGTGAGAAGCACGAGGTAGAAGAGGAGCGTGGCATAGAGTTGGAGTTGGAGGCCATTGGCCGAAGCTGTCCAGAGGTAGGCGAGAGCGAGCACGCGTTTGGTCACCAAGACAGCATCTTCACTGCGCCAGCGGCGTCGGTACAAGTCGCAGACGTGCCGGGCACTGAGCTGCTGGGGATCGGGGACAGTGGTGAGGTAGCGATACCACTGGCCGTGCCATAAAACGGAGACAAGACGTAAGGGATGTCGACAGGAAGGCGAATGGTGGAATCCCACTTCAATGAGTTCATCATGGTAGTAGGGGAGTGGCTCACAAGCTGCGTCCTCCGATAGGCAGTCTTCTGGCGCAAGCGGGTCACAAAGAATTTCTGCTGGTTCGTGAACTCGTCAAACCACAAGAAGCTGAAGAACCCCAAGTCAAAGATCAACAGTCCTCTTGCTGATACGGCGGCGAGAATCTCTGCGGCAAAGCGTTTGTCATTGGCCGCGGCATCCGCGGTATAGAGTTGCCACAGGGGACGGTGGGTAAACGCTTCGACCATCACCATCATTCGGCCTGCGAGCACGAGACCCGCCTGGGCTTGCAACGTCTGCGTCTTCTTGCGGATCGCTTCGAGCGTGGAGCCATCGACCATGGCAATCCGCGTAAATCGGGGACGCACTTCCGTCCAGCTCTCGAGTCCTGGCCGCTGTGGGGGCGGTTGAGCATGGAGGCGAGTACTGACCTCGGTGAACACGGAGGCCATGGCACTGGCGGACAAGGTATTGAGCCGCTTAGCGATGGCCTGTTCACTGACCGGCAAGGGCGACACCCACAACAAGCCATCTTGGACTAACACGCG
>JAYVFX010001168.1:0-4908 GCA_043772795.1 Deltaproteobacteria bacterium | reverse complement strand
TTAACGAGACAATTGAAGCATCGCTGCAACGCGTACGTGCCCAGCTGCGCGATCGTTTTCGTGTGGCGACGATGTTCGGCTACGGCCCACGCTATCTCCACTCCACAGGGCAGTTGCATAAAGGCGGTCCGAACAGTGGCATCTTTCTAATGCTCACCGCAACCCCGCAGGAAGATCTGGCTATTCCTGGTGAGCAATTTTCCTTTGGTACCTTAGAACTGGCACAAGCCTTGGGTGACTTTGCCTCACTTGAGGCTACTGGCCGTCGTGTCGTGCGTTTGCATCTAGACTCGCCAGACCCAGGGCATGTCGAACGCGTATGTGACTTAATCGCAGTAGCAGCAGATATGAAAACAGTGACGAATTGAGAATTGAGAATTGAGAATTGAGAATTGAGAATGAAAAAAGTAAAAACATGAAAACAAAGCTCAGCAGCAGAGCAAAGATTTTTACTTCTATTCGTCGTTTTACATTCTACTTGCATTTTCTATTTTCTATTTTCCATTCTCCATTCACCATTTTACATTTCTTAGAGGAGACATAGTATGCAACTAGGATTTATTGGTTTGGGCCGCATGGGCGGCAATATGGTCAAACGTTTACTGCAAGGCGGGCATCAGATCGTCGCCTACAATCGCAGCCCGGAACCGACCCGCGAAGTTGAGCAACTCGGGGCAACTGCCACCTACTCACTCGAAGAGCTGGTCAAAAAGCTCCCTACCCCTCGTAGCATATGGGTGATGGTCCCCTCAGGAAAGGCAACGGCTGAAAACATTGCCACATTGGCGAATCTCCTCAGCGCTGGAGACACTATTATTGAGGGTGGGAATTCCCACTACAAAGATGATGCCGTCAACGCAGCAATGCTCAAGCAGAAAGGCATTCATTATCTTGATGCCGGTACCAGCGGTGGCATTTGGGGTCTGAAGATCGGTTACTGTATGATGGTTGGCGGTGACCGCGAGGTATTTACCAAGCACGAGCCAATCTTCAAAACCCTCGCACCCGAGAACGGCTACGGTTATATGGGCGGGCACGGCGCTGGACATTACGTCAAGATGATTCACAACGGCATCGAATACGGCATGATGCAAGCGTATGCGGAAGGGTTCGAGCTGATGCAAAAAAGTGATTTCAAACTCGACTTACCTTTTATTGCCAACATGTGGATGCAAGGCAGTGTTGTCCGTTCCTGGTTATTAGAACTCGCCGCCAGCGCATTGGGCAAAGATCCCCAACTCGCGCGTATTCAAGGATACGTGGAAGATTCGGGGGAAGGTCGGTGGACGATTCTCGATGCGATCGAGAAAGATGTTCCGGCTCCGGTGATCACACAGTCGTTATATACGCGTTTCCGTTCGCGGCAGTCTGAATCTTTTGGTGAGAAAGTGCTCGCCGCGTTGCGGAATGAGTTTGGTGGACATGCGGTAAAAAGCAAATAGTAAACATGAGAAGCATGGGGTAATCTCTATTCCCTTCGCTTCCAAGAGGGTATCCGACAAAACCTAGGAATTGAGTCATTGCGAGTCCTTCGACCGTACTCAGGATAAACTTCGCGAGGCAATCTTTGCCTGAAAAAGAGATTGCTCCGTCGCCGGAGCCTGTCCTGAGCGTAGCGCCGTGAAGTCGAAGGGGCTCCTCGCAATGACACCGTTCCTCCATTTTTCCAGACCTAAACTTTTAAGGACACACTATGGACGGTGCAGGCGAAGTCACAACTTCCGTTGCCGGTAATCGCGAAACAGGAACCGACTTTGGTGATGAATTCTTTCGCGCGAAAGACCCCGTCACAGTCGTGATTTTTGGTGCCTCCGGCGACCTCAGCAAGCGCAAACTCATCCCAGCGCTTTATCAACTGCAACTGGCTGGCTATCTCCCAGACCGCTATGCGGTTGTGGGATTCTCTCGCACGCCTATGAGCGACGAGGTGTATCGCGAAAGTATGCGTACCGCTTTACAAGAACAGCTCGCTGCTGAGGGGCACACTGTCACCGCAGACGACCCGATCATCCAGGCATTGCATTATCACCCTGGAAGTAATGATGACCTTGCCTCGTTCAAAACCCTGAAGGACAAACTCGAACAGTTAGAACGCGAACACAATCTGCCAGGAAACAGATTGTTCTATCTCTCTGTCGCGCCAGAATTCTTCACGATGATTATCCAGAATCTCTGCGCGGCAGGGTTGATTTGCGGACGCCAAGAACAGACTTGGTCGCGGGTCATTATCGAAAAGCCTTTTGGCAAAGATCTCGCGGGCGCACGTCAACTCAATAGTGATGTCACGGCTCTTCTCGATGAGAGCCAAATCTATCGTATCGACCACTATCTCGGAAAAGAAACTGTCCAGAACATTTTGAGCTTCCGTTTTGGCAACTCTATTTTCGAACCACTGTTCAACCAGAAATACGTCGATAACGTGCAAATCACTGTCGCCGAAACCCTGGGCATGGAAGGGCGACGTGGTGCCTACTACGACACCTCTGGGGCGATGCGTGATCTCGTACAGAATCATATGCTCCAGCTTCTGTGCTTGATCGCCATGGAGCCTCCGGCAGCGCTGGAAGCGCGCGCAATTCGCGACGAAAAAGTGAAAGTGTTGCGCGCCTTGCTGCCGCTGTCGCGCAAAGAAGTTGCAGCTAATACCGTGCGCGGTCAGTACGGCGTAGGGGAAATCAACGGCACGATTGTCAAAGGCTACCGACAAGAGGAGGGGGTGAATCCCAAGTCAATCACCGAAACCTACGTCGCCATGCGCCTCAAAATCGACAATTGGCGCTGGGCTGGAGTGCCGTTTTTCTTACGCACTGGCAAGCGATTGCAAAAACGCGTTTCTGAGATCGCCGTGGAATTCAAACACCCCCCACTCCATTTGTTCGGCCAGTTAGAGCACCACGACGAGGGTGAACCGCCCCGGCCAAAATCGAATGTCCTGGTCATGCGCATTCAGCCGGATGAAGGCATCAATCTATCCTTTGCCTGTAAACAGCCGGGTATGCGGGTCCATCTTGAAGACGTACACATGGATTTCTTTTACAATAAAACGTTCCAGCAACGGTCACCGGAAGCATACGAGCGATTGCTGCTTGATGCGTTGCGCGGTGATGCCTCGCTGTTTACACGTTCGGATGAAGTTGAGTATGCGTGGCGGTTTATCTCGTCGATCCATGAAGGCTGGGCGAACCTGCCACCGCCAACTTTTCCCAATTACTACCCATTCACCGACGGCCCGGATGACGCGCAACGGCTCCTCGAGGGAACCCAAGCCCAGTGGCGATCAGTTAGCGACATGTAAGTCACTATAATGATAAACGATACGGGGCGACTATGGCACAACATATTTTGGCCGGTGATATCGGCGGCACCAAAACCAATCTTGCACTATACGTGGTCGAGCGGTCCACCCATGTCACGCTCCTGCGAGAGTCCTCCTTCGCCAATAAGCAATATGAGGGGCTGGAAGCAGTGATCCGAGAGTTTCTCCAGTCTGGACATGAACACGTATCCGCCGCCGCCTTTGGCATCGCGGGACCAGTGCTCGACGGCGTAGTCTTGGCCACCAACCTGCCGTGGAAAGTCGAAACTGATCGCATCGCTAGTGTCTTAGGATGTTCGCGGATCCGGCTCATGAACGACCTCGAAACCACGGCCTACGGTTCGCTCTTTTTACCACCGCATGAGATTCAGGTCCTGCACGAAGGAAAAACGCGCTACGGCCACCGGGTCGTCATTGCCGCCGGCACTGGCCTTGGACACGCGTTTCTGATTTGGGATGGTGCACGATACTGGCCGGTGGCTACCGAAGGGGGTCATACTGATTTTGCCCCTCGCACTGAGAAGGAAGTCGAGTTGTTGCGCTTTCTCAAGCGTAGCTATACGCATATTTCCTACGAGCGTGTCCTCTCTGGTCCTGGGCTGGTTAATATTTTCGAGTTCCTCGATCAACACTTACATCAACCTGTCGCTCCGGTCGTGCGTCAACGACTCGTCAATGAAAACGTCGCTGCAGTGGTCGGACAAGCGGGGGTCGAGGATCTGTGCCCGACCTGCGTCGAGGCAGTCGATATCTTTCTCAGTATTTATGGTGCTCAGGCTGGCAATCTTGCCCTCGCGATCATGGGGCTCGGTGGTGTGTATATCGGCGGCGGAATCATTGTGAAGATGTTAGCAAAAGTCACTTCTGGTGCGTTCATGAATGGGTATCTGGCCAAAGGGCGATATGCTCAGTTTATGGCCGACATTCCAGTCCGTATTATTCTGAACGCCAAGACCTCGCAGTTTGGTGCCGCCCACGCAGCCCGTAAATTATTAGATTAGAAAGCCAGAACGGAACCGATACGCATGCCAAAGCGAGCGAAGGCCGCCCGACAAACGCCGACCGCCGAAGCCAAACGGCTCGCCGAGGACGCACGTGGCAAAACCGCCTGGAAACGTTGGGGGTCCTACGTCAGCGAACGCGCCTGGGGTACCGTGCGTATATGACTAATCTTCACATTTGCCAGGACTCTCAAGACCTGTATTACCAAGCCGTGACCCTGTTCACGCGTTTGGCGAATGAAGCGATCGCGAACCAGGGCCGCTTTACCGTTGCCCTCTCTGGTGGGTCCACGCCCAAAGGCGTATACTCCCTGCTTGCGAACCGCAACCCTCGCATGCAGCCGATCGCTTGGCCCTATGTACATGTGTTTTGGGGCGACGAACGCTGTGTGCCGCCGGAGCACACGGACAGTAATTATCGCATGGCAAAAGAGGCGTTGTTGTTGCACCTTCCTATTCCACCAGAAAATATTCACCGCATCCAGGCGGAGCTGCCTCCGCTTGAAGCCGCGTATAATTACGAACGCGAATTACGTGAGGCGTTCTCACTTACGCTGGATGCCACTCCGTGTTTTGACCTCGCGCTCCTTG
>JAYVFX010001167.1:0-6754 GCA_043772795.1 Deltaproteobacteria bacterium | reverse complement strand
GCCACCGATGCCAAAGGCGTTGCGATCGAGCGCGCGCATGGCTTTTTCGCTCTTGGCCGCTTCGCGCATCTGTGGGTTGCGCATATTCCTCGCACGTTCTTCTTTGGTACCCATCAACAGGTCACGCCACGCTGCGGATACGTCATACAGGTTCCAGTGTTCAAGCGTGAAAGCAAAGCCACTGCGTACGGTCGCCGCTTGGCCGTAAATCGGTAAGCCGTTGGCACGGGCTTTTTCCAACCAGGCAATGCTCTTGCGATGGATGTCGGCGTCACGCTTGCTGGCAGCAATAGCGTTGTGCAGTATTGGCCGTTGTGCTACTGCAGCGAGCTTCTCCACGAAGGCGAGATCTTCCTTAATATGGCCGGTGGCTTGAGTAATCTGAATGAACCCCTCGTTTCGCATGCGCAGGACTTCAGCGAGGATCAAAATGTCCTCGTCACACATGGTATCGGTCACCATTGGTGATCCATCATAATCTGCCTGACCGGAATGTCGGCCCAGACGCTGAAGCGAAAAACCGCAGAGACCAGCATTCATACCTTCGTTCAGTAACTGCTGCATTTCTTTCTGCTCAGCTTCGGTCGCGCGGCGGGTCTTTGCCGCTTCGAGGCCCATGACGTAAGTCATCAGTGACGCGGTCGGCATGTACTGAATGCAATTCACGCCTTTGGCAGACCGATCGAGGGAATCGAGATACTGTGGAATCGTTTCCCAATCCCAGGTCATTCCCTCTTTCATGGAAACAAAAGGAATCGCTTCGGTCCGCGTCATCGTCAACATCGAACGTTCGCGAAAGTCCGGCTTTACTGGGGCGAACCCAAACCCACAGTTGCCCAGCACAACTGATGTGACACCGTGCCAACCCGAGATTGTGCAATATGGGTCCCAGCGAATCTGGGCGTCGTAATGGGTGTGGAGATCGACAAACCCTGGGGCGACGATCAGCCCATCCGCATCAATGGTTTGCTTAGCGAAGCCTTGGCCTTTGCCACCGATCTGGGCGACCTTGCCGTCTTTGATCCAGACGTCAGCTTGGCGTCGTGGGGTGCGCGTGCCATCGACGACCGTGCCGCCTTTAATGTGAAGATCATATTCTGCCATTGTGTGATTCCTCCTTCTGTTTATTCTTTATGCGTATAGAGAAGTTTCTAGTTTCTGATTTCTAGTTTCACGTAACACGTTTGACGTTTCAGGTTCCACGTTTCAGGTCTAAGGTCCGAAGTCTTTTTTCTGCTGACTACTGACTACTTTTATTGTTGCTCCATCATTTTCTGCGCATCCTCCCGCATCGTCTGAAACTCGAACGCCTCTTCTTGCATGGTAAAGGGATTCCACATCCGCCGTGGTGCGGCAGGTAGGTCACCGCCATAGACATGAATAGCGAACAAGGTGCGATCAAGTGGATTCTCGATCGCGTGGATCACTTCTGGGCCGAGTGCGAGGACATTTGACTGATAAACCTGTTTTCTGCTCGCGGCCTCTAAGCCGTTTTCGATGCGGCGATAAAAATAATTGTTCTCTTGTCCGTCATAGACGCCAATCACCGCCCACATCAAGTGATTGTGTGGTGGACTCTTGAACTTGGGCGGGACAGCGGCTTTGAGTATTGTGAGATCAGGTGCCCGATGAATGAGCATGTCGCCCATCGCGCCTTTGTTCACATCTGTCCCAGCACCAAACTCCGCGAGCGCTTTCGCCACGGCCGTGGGATTGCGTAAGGCGTTAGTGAGGAGTTCTTTGACTGCACCTGGTGCTTTTCCCTGGCACGCCTTGACGAATTCGGTCACGTTAAACATGGAATTTGCTCCTTATTTCTTCTTGTGAGTCGTACTCCCCAAAGTTCGTGTCTGTCAAGCATTCCAGGCCTTTCCTTGACTTGACGCGTATGGGATGGCATGACGGTCGCTCGTCATTGGAAACTCCATCTGTGCCTCAGCATCCCATCCCCGAGCAGCCTGCTGCTTTTCAGGAACCGTCTGCCTTGACGCCACTCAACCCACAAGTCGCATCTTATGGCTGGTTCGTCACTGGCGTGGCCACCTGGTTTATCGCGGTTGGTATGCAGGGGGTGCTGTTCTCTTGGCTGGTGGTTGGCGTACTGCATGCACCGGCACAATGGGTCGGAATCACCCAAAGCACCCTGATGCTTCCTTCTGTGTTCTTGCTCTTTGTTGGTGGCGCAGTTGCTGACCGACGCGATCGGCGGAAGCTCCTCATTGGTTTGCATCTTATTGCAACGCTCTTATCGTTAAGTTTGCTTGCCGTTGTTGCCAGCGACCGGCTCTCTCTGCCGATGTTAATCGTGTACGCGCTGGGTATGGGAAGCGTGCAAGCGTTCGTCATGCCGGCGCGGGATTCGCTCCTTTCTGAGGTTGCGGGAGTAAATCTGTTACGTGCTGTGGCTGGTCTCAACTTGACCCAATGGGGGACGCAAGCGTTGGGTGCGTTGATCGCCGGTGCCGCGCGCTGGGTCGGTACTGCACCAGCACTTGGTTTGCATGCCTTGACACTGCTGAGTGGCGTCGCCGCGTTGTACAAATTACCTCCCGCTCCGCCGCACGGTGGTACTGCGCACCCGCCACTCCGCCTAGCTGATGTTATGGCTGGCATGCGCGAGGTGCTTAGTTCGTCGGTCCTCCTCCCTGTGTTCATCCTTGTGAATGCTGTTGGGATTTGCTTCATCGGTCCCTTTATTGTCGTCTTTCCGATTCTGGTACGCGATTACTATGGTGGAGATATTGGCCAACTGGCACTGCTGAATATGGCATTTCCAGTCGGTACGATTCTCGGGTCGGTGGTGATGTTATGGCGTGGTCGACTGCGACGAAAAGGGCTAGCACAGTTGGTGACTCTCACGTCTGGCGCTTTCTGTCTCGAAGCGGTTGCCTGGGGCTTGCCATTGTGGGGGACGCTGCTCGCCATCGTGGTATGGGGAATGGGGGCCGCTGTGTTCGTCAACGCCGGGCGGATGATATTCCAGGAACAGGCGCCATCATCTCATCGTGCCCGAGTGCTGTCGGCCTACTCTTTCGGTTTCATGGGAGCCGCAGGCTTGATTGGTGCTCCAGTGTCAGGAATCTTAGCCGAACGGATCGGCTCGCTCGCGACATGTGCTGCTGCTGGAGCAACGATGCTCGTCGTTGTTATTTGTATGATTTTATTTACCAATATCCGACATATGGAATAGTTCTCCTGTCGCTTTTTCTATCTTACTCTTCGTTTCTTGCTCCCTGCTCCTTACTCCCTGCTCCTTACTCTTCATCATCGTCGTCCATATCCCAGCCCATTTGCATAAATGAGCGAGCAGCGGAGCCCGAGGCAGCTCTGGCTAACCAGATGGCGCGGTTGTCGATCTTCTTTTTTGCGAGAAGTTTCTTGTCAACAAGGAGTGACTCAAGCGCGGCTAACCAACATTCGTAGTAGGTCGGACGGGTCTCTGGCGGTACTTCCTTCTGGTCAGCTGCAGCAATCTGGGTGATGAGATGATTTTGGAAATCACTCCAGGGATATGACCCGCGCTCGCATAACGCGACTGCCGTTGCAAACGCTTCACCTTCCCACGGGTCCGCGAAAATCAGTTCGCCACTTTGGCGCGGGAGTGCGGTAGTGCCTTCCATGTCGGCTATACGACGTTCAGACAGTGGACGGGAAGGGCGTTTGGCGAGTGTGACCTGCGCGACACCGATCATTGCATCGCGGGTAACGAGGGTAGCCAGCTCTTCTTCGGTCAGATGCTCGGTTCCTGCCGGACGTTGCGGCAGCACCAGGTAACGGGTTTGGGCGCTACTGTTCCAGACAAAAATCTCAGTTTCCGGATCAAGATCCAAGCCAAACTCCCGCAGCACCTCGCGGGTCTTCCCGCCAATGCGCGAACGATATGCCTGGCTTTTGTACCAGAATGGCGGGAGTCCCAGCACCGGCCAGGGATAACAAGAGCACAGGACACAGGCGACCACATTGTGAGTACTTTCGGTATTTTCGACGACAGCCAGCCGCTCTCCCTGCAATCCACCAAATCCCAATTCTGTGATAGCTGCAGCTCCATCGTGGAGAAGTCGCTCCTTATACGCTGGATCAACCCACGCGCGTGCGACCACTTTGGCCCCGTTCAGCGGACCAAGATCATCCTCGTAAGTCTTAATGACGGCATCCAGTGTATCCGCAGTCACGAGTTGTTTTTCCAGCAACAGCGATTCGATTGCTTTGGTGCGAATCTCACGCTGTTTGTTCTCTGCTCGCGTTAGTTGACGTGGCGGGGTCGTGACCGTTTCTGACGCGTAATGGTCATGATTGTGGTCGTGTTGATTGGTCATCGAGTATCCTTAAAGGTCGCGCTCTCTTAATTCCCTCTCCCTCCGGGAGAGGGTTAGGGTGAGGGGGCCTGCTTGCTCATTATGGCGTCTCGAATCATTTCAAGGATGGAATCAGGTTCGCGCAGTACGTCATGATTCCAGAACCGTAAGACTCGATAACCAAGGCTTTGTAGATACCGCGTTCGTTGCTCATCCTGGTCTGCGCGCTCGGCATGTTGTCCACCGTCGAGTTCGATCACGAGCTTGGGTTCCAGACAGAGAAAGTCCGCAATGTATCTCCCAATCACTTGTTGACGGCGGAACTCGCAGCCTTCCAATTGATGGTCTCTGAGTCGATACCAGAGCACTCTTTCAGCGTCGGTCTGGTATTTCCGTAAATCTCTGGCCAAGTGTTTCATTGGAAGAAATTTTATCTAGCCTCTCTCATCCTGACCTTCTCCCGGAGGGAGAAGGAACCCTAAGCCGTTCGCGCACAATGAGTGTCAATGTTTGACCGCCGGCTGGACCAACTCAATCGTGAACCCATCTGGATCGCGCAAGTACACGGCCGATGCTCCGGCGTTAATCCCGGTCGACACCGGAACCGGTGCATCGGAGCGGAACTCGACACCCGCAGCGGATAAACGTTGATACCACGCCTGCAGATCATCGACCCGCAACGCGAGGTGGCCATTGCCTGGTCGGTTAGTAGCACGGTCCGTTGGCTCGCCAGGATGCGAGACATATTCCAACAGCTCCAACATATGGGGATCGTCTGGTGACAACTTGAGTAGCGCGATCTTGAGATGCGCGTTCGGGAATCCCGTGACTTTGCTCACGTATTCTTCGGTTGTGTCGCGCATATGAATGACCTGCATGCCCAACAGATCGCGATAAAATGCCAATGAGCGTTCGAGATTACTCACTGTGAATCCGGTATGCGCTACGCTGGTGAGTTTCATAGGGCCTCCTTTTTATTCGTGTTCCAGGTGCACGTTTAGGAATTTATCGAGAAAACACACCAAGTGGATTGCAGAACATTCAGTTCTGCTCCTCTCCCTTGAGGGGATGAGGATACAGGAGAGGGTGTTGATGGCGATTGTCCTCTCACCCTGACCCTCTCCCACAAGGGGAGAGGGAACCTGAAGCTGAGTACTCTCAGACAATTGTGTCCCCACATCTCACTCGAGTGCCACTGCTGGACAAGCCAGCAGTGGGGTGGAATTGGTCATCTTATGACAATAAGTTATCTTTCAAGCGATACACGCGGACAGCAGTATCATGAAACAGTGCCGCTTTCTCAGCAGGCGAAAAATTCTGCGTCATCCGTTTGAACGAGTTCCACAATACGGTGTAGGAACATGAGGCTTTATCAACCGGGAAATTGCTCTCAAACATGCAGCGGTTCACGCCAAACTTCTCAATGCAATAGAGATAGTACGGTCCGTTCACCTTGGCGAGTTCTTCTGAAGTCGGCGGCTTCTCGCGTTTATGCCAATCGAAACCACACATAGTCATCGTCAGCCCACCAAGTTTTACCACTACATTCGGACATGCAGCGACCGCGGCGATGTTGCGTTTCCATGCTTCGAACACTTCTTGTTGCTTGCCAGCGTAGGGGCCGATACCTAACGGCCCGCCGACGTGATCGAGGATAATGGTGGTATCAGGAAATGCTTTTGCCAGATCAGCCAAATCCATTAACTGTGTGTGATACATCCACGCATCGAAGATTAAGCCGAGCTTTTGCAGACAGGCAAACCCTTCTCTGAATTGTTTGCTCGCCATCGTGTCTTTGTTTGGTTTAGTGTGCGCCCGCCGAATATCCGGGCTCGCGTCCCAACTGGTCACGTGGCGAATGCCGCGAAAACGGTTAGGGCTGGCGGCAATGTGGGCTTCTAGTACCGGCTGAACAGCGCTTCCTAAGGTGAGATCGGCGAGACTCGCGATACCGGCAGCGACTGCAGTTGGTCCGTAAATTCCGCTAGCGGCCATTGCCGCGACTCCTTGCACGAATTCTGTTTCACCGATGGGGCGCATCTCAACCGGGCCGTTTTTACGATACATCGACGTACATTCCAAAAAGACCGTGGCCACGACATTGTGGCCGCCGCGAAGATCCTGGAGCAGTTCATCGAGTAAGTAGCGATGGTGGGGAAAGTCCCACAAGTGATGATGGGGATCACAGATTGGCAGGGTAGGGTCGAGCGCTTGTTCCGTTGTTAATGCGAGCCATGCATTTGCATCTGTTGCCATAGTTATGTTCCTTTTCAGTTCAGGCCGTTTGTGTGGTTCTCATAGACCGAAGCTCTGTGCTTGGTCAAGGGAACGACCACTGAGGGACGGGGGTAAAAGCTGAGGTCAGGACACTTTTCGTAAATGATGGAAATCATTAGATTTTAAGGGGTTTTGCGGGGATTGGTCTATGTCCGTCTGACGACCTTTCAAAGCAAGGCCCT
>JAYVFX010001166.1:0-4445 GCA_043772795.1 Deltaproteobacteria bacterium | reverse complement strand
GCTAATAGCATATCTACAAGCGGTGGCTGATTATCTCGGAACTCCCCCCGAGCTTGGCAGTATCTTTCCCCCAAACTTCCAGTTTGATTTCTCCGGTATCCGCGTCTCTGTACAGCTCAGTACGGAGATCCCTCGCGAGGACGAGGCACGCCAGCGTGAACGCGAACGGCGTGCTGGGAGCTGGACCGAGCCTGACGCAGACGATGGCAAGCGTTATGCCCGGCGCTCTCAGGAAGCCTACGAAGAAGAGTCCCCTCGCAATGTTGTACAAGAGTGGGAGGAAGTGCGGGGAGACATTCATTCCCCACACTTACGGCGGGCGATCATTCTGGGGGATCCGGGCTTCGGCAAGAGCTGGCTACTGCGCTACGAAGGATGGGCACTGGCATCAGCAGAGATCGCACGGTTGCAACGCAACGAGAACCAGGCTGGCACCCAGAGCATCGTTGTGCCGATCTTTGCGCGTCTCGGCCATCTTGCGCGAAAGCGTGGCGCGCTACTCGCACGCGTGAAAGCGGTGGTCTGGGAAGAACACGAAAGTGTGGCAGAGACGGTCTGGCCACTCCTCGTAGAAAAAGTGCAGCAGGACCAGGCTGTGTTGCTCCTCGACGGCTGGGATGAAGTGCGGAGAGACCGACAAGATTTACTGGAAGCTCTCCAAACCTTCGCCCGTACATATCCCCACTGTCGCATCTATCTGACCTCACGCATTGCTGGCTATGTGCCGGTCAATCTTGGACCTGAGACCAAAGAGTGGGAATTGGTTAGCTTCTCCCCGGAGCAGATTACAACGTTCGTCAACGTCTTTTTTCCTCATGCCGCGAAAGCTGCGGGTGTAGCGGGTGATTCTAAAGGACCGCAGTTGCTCAGCCTTCTCCAGCGTGCACCACAAGTCATGGGATTGGCGCGGATTCCCTTAATGCTCGCGTTGTTGTGTCGGTTGTACTGGGAGCGACAAGACATTCCACAGCGTCGTAGCGACATCTATCAACAATGTCTCTTGGGACTGCTGGAGAAGTGGCGCAAGGAAGCGCCAAACGATGCGATCGCCGCCGAGGCAGCAACGATCCGGAAGCTCGATGTGCTCGCCGACCTATCGCTCCGCTTGTTGCAAGATTCAGCGGACAAGGATGCTTGGGACATGAAGGCGATCATACAATCCCTAACGAAGATTCCCGATGGTCCAAAGATGCGGGCACAAGCCAATCGTCTGCTCGCGGAGCTCGTGCAGGACGGGATCCTTGTCCGTGATGGGCAAGGGCTGCAGACCCCTCTGCGGTTTCTCCATCTAACCTTTCATGAGTTTCTTGCTGCACAGGCGCTCGCCACGCGAGTGAATGAACAAGGGTGGGACAAGGCGAATATCACTGTTGATACCCGAAAAATATCAATCCATGAATTTCTCGATCACAAAGCCTGGGACCCACGTTGGCGCGAAGTAATCACCCTGTGTGCGGGGCAGCTCAATAACCCGCAACCGCTGCTGGCAATGCTCAGTACGGCAGAGCCGACTCAGACCAATCCTATCGGGGACGATCTCTTCCGTCATCGTCTGGCATTAGCGGCACTGTGCATGGGCGAACTCCAGGCCGAACAACAGCGGAGACTGCACGAGCAACTGACACAGATCACCACGGCTGTGTTTGCCTTGTGGCGGAAACAGACAACGTACTATAGAACAAAAGCAGTGCTACACCTGACGCAGGCATTACCGGCAGTGGCACGAGTAAATGCAGAGATGAGATCCGGAGAGAGGTTCCTAAACCATATTGCGGCCTTGCTGCGCGATCCAGACCGCGACGTGCGGCGGCCGGCGGCCGTAGCCGCGGGCGTACTCCGTGGTGCGGCGGCGACCCCGGACATCCTCGCAGCCCTGGGGGCCTTGCTACGCGATCCTGACGACTACGTGAGGCAGTCGGCGATCGAGGTCGTGCGCAGACTCGGTGGTGCGGCGGCGACCCCGGACTTCCTCGCAACTCTAGGGGCCTTGCTACGCGATGCTGACGCAGACGTGCGGGTGTGTGCATTCCTAGCCATGGGCAAGCTCGGCAGGGCGGCAACCCCGGACATCCTCGCAACCCTGGAGGCCTTGCCGTGCGATCCAGACGAGGACATGCAGCAGTGGGCGGTCGAGGACGTGGTCGAGGTCAGGTCAACGGCTACCCCGGAAATTCTCACGGCCCTGGAGGCCTTGCCGCACGATCCAGACGAGGACGTGCCTAAGATCAGGTCAAGAGCTACCTCGGAAATTCTCACGGCCCTGGGGGCCCGGATGCGCGATCATAACCGGCATATGTGGGGGGATGTAGCCGAAGCCGTGGGCAAGCACGGCAGGGCGGCAACCCCGGACATCCTCGCAACCCTGGAGGGCGTGCTATATGATCCAACCGACCCCGTGCGGCGGTTGGTACTCCGGACCGTTGGCGGGCTCGGTGGTGCGGCGGCAATCCCAGACATTCCTGCAGCCCTGGAGGCCTTGCTGGATGATCGAGAGGACGACGTGCGGCACTGGGCGGTCGAGGCCGCGGGCAGACTCGGCAGCGCGGCGCTGACCCCGGTCATCCTCACGACCTTGATGTCCTGGCTGCGTGATACTCACCAGCCCCCGCGCCTACGGGAGGTCGTAGCCCAGGCCATGGGCAATTTGCACCGACAGGGAATACGCATTTTTCACGCTAAACCTGGATTCTTAGCAGCGCAGCTAAAAAATCCAAGGTTCATCGCCAAGCAAGTCGAGGACTTGGCATCAGTACCAAATCCCTAGCCGCCCACTCCATATAGTGTCATCCAAACATCGCCCTCTTCCTTTCGCACCACTACTCACAGATAGAGTCAATGATGCGAAAGGAGCCCGCCCATGGAAACGTCGCTGAATCACCATCCCCTCAGTAATTCAACTCTGTTGATGCAACAGTTGCTGCACAAAGTCCCCTCCGTCCCGAACGGTCGTCGTGAACAACGACTCCCGCTGTATATCACGATTCTCTCACTGTGTGCCGTGGTCGGCCTGGGGTGGACCAATGTGAAACTCAGGCACCAGATCGAGGATATGCACCAGTATGACGAGACCCTCATGCATGACCTGCGCACACACCTCGCCGAGCAACAGACGCAGATGCAGGCGCGGATCGCCGAACTCGAAGAACATCTGCTCGCGATGCAAACCACCGCCAAGGGCGCGGTGGAAATCACTCTCCCTGATGTCTTGTTCGCATTTAACAGCGCGGTACTGACCCCCGATGGACAGCAACACATCGCGGCCATTGCTGGTGTCTTTGCCCGACACCCGGCTGGGAGTACGCTGCGTATTGAAGGCCATGCCAGCTATGAGCGCGGCACCAACGAAGCCATCAACATCAAACTCTCAACCGACCGCGCCAATAGTATTCGTGACGCGTTAGTCCACGCCGGTATCGCGGCCACGGCGATCCACACGGAAGGCTTCGGCTCCAGCCGTCCTATCGCCTCGAACGAAACCGCAGTCGGACGACAACAGAATCGCCGCGTCACCGTTATTATTGATCCGCCCGCATCCCCAGCAACTCCCGCCGCGCTCTCATCCTAACTGCTGCCGTGTGCCGGAGGTGCCGCATGAGTACGACGATCGAATTCTACCGGGCGAGCGGTTCGTATGGGTTTTTGAGTAACCTCTACAAGCGACCGCTCGCCTTCGAAGGTCGACTGTTCCGCTCTGCGGAGGACGCGTACCAGTTTGGCAAACCCAAAGACCCAGCCGTTGCAGACTGGCTGGTGGCCGCACCCACGCCCCATCTCGTCGCGGCCGCTGCTCACGCGCTGTTCGTCTTCGACGTTACCCCAGACTGGAACAGCCGCAAAGTTGAGCGCATGCGCGACGTGTTGCGTGCCAAGTTTCATCAACATCAAGATTTGCAGGAGGCGCTGCTGGAGACCGGCGCGGCTACCCTGATCGAGGTCTCACGAACGGATGCGTTTTGGGGCATCGGGAAGAAAGGCACGGGCAAGAACATGTTGGGCACGCTGCTGATGGAGATCCGCGCCGCGCTCCGGTAAGCACTCTTCACCTACGTCGGAGAGAAAGCTATGCAAATACCACAAAAAATTATTCTGGACACAGACATTGGTACGGATGTTGACGATGCCTGGGCCTTGGCTACCACACTCAGTATGAGTGATCTAACCCTTATCGGAGTGACGACCGTATATGGCAATGCCGGGATCCGCGCGGCACTGGCGTGGAAACTCTTACGCCTCGCCGGGCGGGAAGACATTCCCGTCGCGTGTGGTGAGGAACACCCACTGCCAGGCGCACCACCGATCTACTGGGCGGGACATGAAGGCGAAGGGCTCCTGCACTTTGACGGGACGGATCCCAAAGAGTTCTCCCCGTTGCCAGCGAGTGACTTTATCCTTGAGCAGTCGCATCGCCACACCGGTGAATTACTCATCGTCGCGATTGGCCCGCT
>JAYVFX010001165.1:0-6298 GCA_043772795.1 Deltaproteobacteria bacterium | reverse complement strand
AACGAAAGACGCTTCGCATAATCGTTGATTTTCCGGTACAAGTTATCGCACACCTGTTCGCACTTTGAGAACACCGTCATAACGTCAGCGCCTTTCGGCAAGTCCGCAACCTCTCTCCATCCACACTCCCTTAATCTACGGATAAAGGAATCGTGAAAGAACCCGGTGGCAGCCGTGCTCCATTCATCCGTGGGCTTTTCGTTCTTTAGCGCCGAGACCAGACCATTGAAGACCTTCGTGGCTATAAAAATAGTGAGGAAGTGTTCATTCAAAATAATTTTCGCGTGTCGATCTTCTAACCGATGGAACTCAATCAAATTAGGGGCTGTGTTTTTTATTGAGATAAGAACGCCAAAGAACGGTAGTTTGTTAAGAGAATCTCTGTTCTGCAATAGCTGACAGTCCGGTAAAAGATAACGAAAGATCATACTCTTCCCACAGCCGCGTGGCCCATTGAGCATTGTATGCCCTGGCTCACGGATCTTGTCGAAATCTGGTACGGGTACAAACAGCTCGTATGTATCTTCCGCGCCCATGCCTTCTGGGGTAAAGACCGTAAAGGGATTATTGGCGAAATTTAACTTTTCCATTATGATTCGTTCAGCAGATTGGAGGGTTCGTCGTATGACGAAGCTGAATCTGCTTGTTCAACTAGTTTCTGTACCCGCCCCTCCAGTATATTGCCCGTGAGTCCGGTCAGTTCCGGGCAGATTTCAATCAGCCCCTTCGGCGATCCAGGATAACCCTTCTGCGCCATAGTATAGTGAATTTTTCCTAATACCTGAGAATATTTATGCGAGCACACATCAATGTGTACATTGATGCGCTCGATCAGTATGTAAGGCAGCATAAAGCGAGAGCAATACACATGTTCACGATGCATTTTCAACGTGCGGTCCATGATTTCGTCTATCAGATATCTCGAACCATTATGTTTTTGATATTTCTTCGAAACAATGTCAGGGTTTAACTCAAAATTAATGTAGATGTCTCCTGAGAGCACATCTATCGTGACACTTCGCAACCGTTCAGCGTACTGATGAAAGATCTCGCTTCCCGGATGAACTACATTCACGTTATCCATCACAAATCGGCTTGTCCGAGTATGCTCATCGGCCAACTCGTCGGCGAATCGTAGAATTGCTGCGAGCATTTTCACTCGCACCGATTTCTTATCTCCTGGCCGTGGCGTATCATACCGAAGATTACTGATCGTATCCTGATCCTTCGTACTCGCACTAACATACCCACCATGTGCCATTGCGATATCACACATCATTCGTTTTTCGAAGTTGTTTGCTCCTACCAACGTGCTGTCGAGATCGAACAGAATATCCTTGCACTTCTTCTCGTGCTCAGATCTCCCGAACACATTTCCTACATCATGAAGGTGAGCGGCAACAAGCAAGAGGTAAGCCTCATACGGATTCAGTTTGCAGTCGTTGGGACACACCAAGTCTGATGCACGTCTGATTACGGTTGTTATATGTTCGGGGCCGTGATCAGTGAGCCAGGTCGGTTCCCTCGCCGTTGCGCCCTGGTTTACGTGTGGATGAATATTACTATTGAAATAATTGTCAAACTGAACGAACCGCTCAAAATAGTTGGTTCCCTGTTCAGGGAAACTCTCATCGCCTGTATTCATGCGCACGAACTGAGCCACCTTAGAGTTGCTGTTCTTCGATTCTGCCATTAAATACCTTCCCCGTGCTGCCTCAAGATCTCATCAAAAACTGCGTTTGCAAGCAGTGGCGGGACAGCGTTGCCGACCTGCTGCTGCTGAAAGCCAATCGAGCCGTGAAACACATACGAATCAGGGAAGGATTGAAGGCGAGCTGCTTCGCGGACAGACAACCCTCTGTCTTGTTCTGGGTGGATCAACATATTCTTTCTGTAATTGCCAATAACGACGGACGGGGCATCATTGCGGAGGCGATGGTAAATACCGGTGTGACAGCGTGTTCTATCCTCGTAGTTCGACATGGCTCGTGCTGGAATATCTTCCCAATTACCACCTTGAGGAATGTAAGGGTATCGTCGAACAACCCAATCGGCATTACTCGAGACAAGATGGTTAGGGGATTTCTTCATTCGCCTTCGCAGCTTCTTCGCATAGTAGGAACCCGGCGCATAACGGTAAGGCAACCAATCGAAAGACGCTCCATTTTCCAACTCAGGCAGGTCCCCGACCGCCTCGTGGACCGTTATAGGTTTCCGGGTGGTGCGTCGCGGCATTTTGAACTTTACTCCGTCTCTTGATCCAACCAAGAAAAAGCGTGCGCGATCCTGTGGTACGCCGAAGTCCATCGCATTCAAAAGGCCATGCGACAGTGTGTACCCTTGCTTTTCTAGTCTTCTTACTACTTCTTCAACAAAAACTCCCTTCGCAGTATTGACAATGCCCCGAACATTCTCAAAGACCACCCAATCTGGACGAAGCAATTGAACAACACGAAGAAAATCCAGAAATAGCCAATTTTCAGGATTTTCTGGTGACCGTGTGCGTTGATTTGAGTACGAGAATCCCTGACAGGGAGGCCCGCCAAAAACCACTGTTCCTGCGCCGGTTGGTACCAACCTCTTGATTGCAACAGATGAGAGTTTCCGAATGTCACAGTTAAGCATCGTCGTTGTTGGATGATTGTGCCGGTAGGTTTCGGCAGCATGTGAATCGAATTCCACAGCAAGGACCACATTAATGCCTGCTTGAGTTGCCCCTAAACTCATACCGCCAGCACCGGAAAACAAATCGATCCCAATCATCACTCTATCACCATCCCCCTCGTTAGGACCGGGATTCTACAAAGGCGCTTTCTAGAAATCAACTTGTGTAAACTGCCGGTAGTGATTTGGTTCAGGGAAGTTAGTGCTGTTACTGCGAACGGTCAGGTCTTGAATCATGCATTGACAACACTTCCCACCCTGGACTTCACTCGTTGAGATTTTATGAATGTTTTACGTAACAATTCGTAGCCTTGTGCTTTTTCTCTTGACGGATGAACGGTTGCAACACAAGACACTTCACTTACCTGATATCGTCGTTGTCTCACCCGAGGTCTGACAACATCAGCTTGGTTTTCTGCCATCTCCTATTCTTCTCTCTCTTAACCTCCTTCACCACCGTTCGATGATGAACTATCGTCATCGTTCAACGGAACCTGCTCCGGCGCTTTCGGTTCAATCACCGTGATTTCCGAAGACATAGGGGACGTTGCAATATTATCCATCTTTGACTGTCTCGTGATGCTTTCGTTGCTGGCACTGGTGAAGAGGAAGCCTAAAGAAGGTCTATACCACAGCGGTCTGGTAGGCAGGAAGCAAGGCGGCAATGTCTCTGAGATCAGTTCTCTGCCCAGTCTTCTATTTGAAGGCCGGGGACACGCGCAAAGTCTTTGGTATTACGCGTCACTACGGTGAGAGTATGGACCAAGGCGGTGGCGGCGATACGCAGATCGAGCGTACCAATGCGTACGCCCTGAGAACGAAGAGCGTCATACTGCTCCAGACAGCGATGATCAAATGCGAGAACGTGCACCGTACTAAAGAATTGTACCGTCTGTTGGAGTTTGGCATAGGCCAGGAGGAGTTGGTCGGGGGGAAGCTGATGGTTCAGCACTGCTAACCGTCCCCGCACGGCCTCCTGCACGGTAATAATACTAACGCTCAGTGCTTCTGGTGGCTGTACCCGCAGCCGGGTGAGTAACGGCAGATGTCCACGCTCCTGCAAGCTCACATGATCGGTGTCGAGCAGAAAGCGAATCATTCCGCCTCCTGATCCTTCCGGTATCGTTGTAGTTCCGCCAGATACTCGTCGAATTGGGGATCTGTAGCCGAACGCCCAAACGTGTCCAGCCACGGATTGCCGGTCGGAATACTGACTTCCACCACCTCCGCATCTTTCAGCCAGAGCGAGAGTTTCTGTTTGACCTGCTCCACCGCCTCGGCTGCCGTCGGGGCACTACTCTCCAATTGCGGCAGCCCTAAGGGGCAAGCGACAAAGTGCGTGGCGGATTCGGGCCGAACAATCACGGTGCATTGCATAGCGTCTGCTCCTTCTCTGGCGGGGGGCTTGGGCGTCAAAGTACCCGCTTATTCTCATTTGTCACCTTCTGTGAGAGTCTAGTATCTTTCCAGTTCGACTTCCTCTACGTAGAGAATTTTTCGACCTGCGGGCCTCAACGAAATTTCGGCATTACTTTCTCAGCAAAGCGGCGCAGCGAAGCCCATACCTCTTCTCGTGGTAACCCGCCAAGGTCCATATAGACCCAGTAATGGGTGTTACCAACGGCCTCTTTTGCTTGCGCTACGCGATCGATACATTCTTCAGCATCACCACAGACGGCAAGCGTCTGGCGAGCGCGGTCGAAGTCGATGTGCTCTAAGAACGATTTGACACCAGCAAAGGCTTTGAACTGTTCTTTTTGTTTATAGTCTTTCTCTTCAACCAATGTGGAAACGAAATGAAGATAACGCAAGTAGTGCTTCGCCCACACATCCTTGGCTTGCGCCGAGGACGTCCCCACATAGCAATGATTGCCGGTAGAAATGGAGACCTGCGACAGAGCGTATCCGGCTTCCTGTAAGCGCTCGCGGTAGAGTTTGACAAACGGGGTAAAAGTCTGGATAGGCGCGAACACGGAAGCTAACAGGATGTTATAGCCATGCGCAGCCGCAAGCTCGTAAGATTCTGGGGTTGGCCCGGCGCCAATCCAAATTGGTGGCCGAGGACGTTGCACCGGACGAGGCAGGACTGACAGATTCGGCAGCCGTCGATACTGGCCTTCATAGGATAAGCTGTCTTGAGACCAAGCCTTATCAATAATGTCGATACCCTCAGCAAAGCGTTCCCGACTTTCATCCATTGAACGCTCGAAGCCATCGTAACTGGTCTTTTGAAAACCACGACTGACACCAAAGTCCAGGCGCCCATTGCTCAGCACATCGACCATCGCGTAATCTTCAGCAAGACGAACCGGATCGTGCAACGGCAGCAAAGCGACCGCAGTGCCGAGACGGAGCCGCGTCGTTCGTTGGGCGACCGCAGCGGCAAACACCTGTGGTGAGGGACACAGATAGTTACAAAAGTGGTGCTCGCCCATCCACACCGAGTCGAAGCCCAGTTCCTCAGCATAGGCAATTTCGTCAAGCAGGAAACGATAATACTCCTGGGGTGAACAATCCTCGGGATAATAGTCAAAAAGTGTGAGCAGACCAAATTTCATACCGTCGCTCCTCCGAATGGGAATGCTCAGCCCCTAGAGGGAATTGAGCAGTTTGTCAAGGAAAGAACGGCGTAATCTAACAACGTCGGCCTGACAACTGTAGACGGTGTGGTATACGACAGGTCTGGAGCAAGCTGATGAGAACCGTACGCGCAAAAGCAGAGACAAAAACGCTTAATGACATCAACTGTGAGATAACTCCCTTCACGGTCACTCTCTCATTCCTATCACGTTGAAGGTAAGCACGGGCTCGTGGAACCCCTTAAGGGGCAGTTCTCCTGTAGACTCCGCCTTCACTAACTTCTCCACCGCCGTGTAGACCCGCTGACTGATCAGGATTTGTTTATCCTGGGCCTTATCACACAGGCGAGCAGCGAGATTCGTGACTGGACCTATCGCAGCATAATCAACCCGGCCTTCGAACCCTATCATTCCCAGAGTGGCATACCCTTGAGCGATCCCTACTCCGAAACCCAGTTGGTGTCCGCGCTTTCGCCACCCCTCAGTCAACTCGCTCATCTGCTGCCGCATGGCAATAGCCATCTGCACCGCCTGTGCTGCTGGATCCGGACAAGGGAGGGGATCGTTGAAGAAAACCATCAGTCCGTCCCCGGCAAAACGCTCAAGTGTACCCTCGAAGCGAAAGATCTGGGTCCCCAGAGTGGTGTGATATTCTCGGAGAACTCCCATTACTTCTTTGGGCTCGGCTGTTTCAGAGAAAGCCGTAAACCCTCGCAGGTCGCAGAAGACGACACTGATCTCTCGCCGGTGGCTCTCCAAGAGTTTTTCACCGCCTGAAGAAACAATGAGTTCGGCCAACTGCGGGGAGAAAAACCGCTTCAGCCGTCCGACGCGTTCCAGTTCGGCAAGTTGCTCTTGTACTCGTTGTTCGAGTGTTTGGTTCCACTCTGCAAGTTGCATCGATTGCGCTTCAAGGCGTGCGGCTTGCCCCTGGACGGTATCGTGGAGCGCTTTGATCCGCAACATCGACTTGACTCTGGCAACCAGGGCCGCTTGGTCTATGGGTTTCGTCAAATATTCTTCGGCGCCCGCCTCCAGACCAGCGACGACATCCT
>JAYVFX010001164.1:0-2858 GCA_043772795.1 Deltaproteobacteria bacterium | reverse complement strand
TCGTATTCCGGCCCTTCACCGCGACCGTCAAACTGGCCGTGTCCGGTAATTTTCGTCACCCGGCCACAGTGGATCATGCAGCTATGACAGCCACGGTTACGGGTCATGAAGTCTTTCTTGACGACCGTACCATCGACAGCCGCTGCTCCGGCAAAAACGCCCATCTGGAAGTTATTGGTCGGCAGCATACCGGCCATATTCATGTAAGAAACCGTTCCTGCCGTACCTAACATCGTAAGGCCGCTAGTGGTCGGACCTGCCATCAGCTTATCTCGGCCTTTCAACACCGCCTTCGTAAACGCGGCAGCATTGGCGATCTTCAACCCTTTGGTGCCACGGACAGCGATGGCTTTGAGATTCTTCGAGCCCATAACGGCACCGACTCCAGAACGGCCAGCCGCGCGTCCTTTATCGTTCATCACACAAGCGGTACGGGCAAGGTTTTCGCCTGCTTGACCGATCGACGCGACTCGCACTTCAGGGTGAGTCTCTTCGCGAATCATGTTCTCAGTATCGTCGACGATCTTGCCCCAGAGGTGCTTAGCACTGCGGACCTCAACCTTGTCATCATGGATGTAGAGATAGACGGGCTCCTTCGCCTTCCCCTCAAAAAGCAGATACTCATAGCCCGCATAGCGTAATGCAGGCCCCCAGTATCCACCAGAATTGGAGCACGCAATCGCTCCAGTCAGTGGCGACTTGGTAATGACCATGTAGCGGCCACCAGTCGGCGCATAGGTCCCAGTGACCGGACCAGTCGCAAAAATGAGCGGATTGCGCGGATCAAGCGCATCGACCTTGGGGTCCATATTGTCCATGAGCAACTTGCTCCCTACCCCACGACCGCCGATAAAGGTTTTGATCATTTGCTCTGGCACCGCTTCTTTGCGGATCTGGCCAGTACTCAGATTGACACGTAAAACAGTTGCGCCTTGCATAACGCCCTCCCGACATAGACAACGTTGCGGCAGTAAGAATTGGTACGAATTAGTATGATTTCTACCGAGGTGTCTATCATGACTAATAAAATGGAACAAGGACTGAGTTGGGAAGATATGGAGAATGGAGAATGGAGAATGGAGAATGATGAACGTCTGAGAGTCTGGGAGTCCAGGGGTCTGGGAGTCCAGGAGTCTGGGCTCGCAAAGTCCCAGCTAGAGGGCCTTCAGACTCTTAGACTCCGAGACTCCTCGACTCTTAGACTCTCAGACGCTTAGACTCCTCGACGCTTAGACCTTTTAGCGTTACAGTGCCGTTGATGAACCTTATCGACGAACTCAAAGCGATTCAGCATCGTCTCGGCTATCTGCCGGAAGAGGAATTGCGGGCATTTTCACAACGCACGGCAACGCCGTTGTATAAGCTGCAAGCCGTCGCAAGTTTCTATCCCCATTTCCGACTGCACCCGAGCCCACAGCTCGAAGTGAAAGTATGTGCAGACCTCTCCTGCCACATTGCCGGAGCCCCACGAATTCTCGCTATAGCAAAGCAGCAGCTTGCGACTAAGACAGGTTGTGAGATTGGTACCATTTCGTGCCTAGGGCGCTGTGACCAAGCGCCGGCCATCGCGATTAATGATAACATCTATGCAGGCGTCGACGACCAGCGCCTAAAAACGTTACTCACGGCATTTGGCCAAGGGACCGTTCCTGACTCGACATTTGTCCAGCAAGGATCAACAACCTACACAATCGACCCGTATAGCCAGCCTGCAGAGCGGTTCTCGATGCTCCGGGAATTATTAGCCACGCAAGATGTCGCTCGCGTCATCCAGACACTCAAAGATAGTGGGTTGCGTGGCATGGGCGGTGCCGGATTTCCCACTGGGCTGAAGTGGGAAATCGTGCGCAATGCGACTGGTAATGAAAAGTATGTCGTAGTGAATGCAGACGAGAGCGAACCTGGCACTTTCAAGGATCGCTTCTTGATGGAACACTTCCCGTACCTCTTGCTCGAAGGCATTCTCCTGGCCGCCTACGTTGTTGGCGCACGTCAAGCATATATCTTTCTTCGTCATGAATATCCGCACCAGGAACATATCCTGGAAAACGCTATTGCTGAGGGAAGAAAAGCTAGCCTCATCGGTGCACCTATTGGCGACTCAGAGTTCTCTTGTAACGTCGAGATCTTCGTGAGCGCTGGTGGCTACATTTGTGGGGAAGAAACCGCGCTCTTGGAAGCACTGGAAGGCAAACGTGCCGAACCACGCAATAAGCCTCCATTTCCTGGTACCTATGGATTGTGGGGAAAGCCGACGCTGATCAACAACGTAGAAACCCTCTGTATGGTTCCCGGTATTCTTAAACGTGGAGCAACCTGGTTCAAAAGCCAAGGACGCAAGGAGAACGGGCTCAAATACCTCGGTCTCAGCGGTCACGTTGCGAAGCCTGGAGTCTACGAAGTCCCACTTGGTCTCTCGGTTGAAGAATTCATCGGACAATACGGTGGAGGAATCAGCGGCGGGAAGAAGCTCAAAGCCTTCTCTCCCGGAGGTGCATCATCTGGCTTCCTTCCTGCGTCGATGAGTAATATCGCTCTCGACTTTCAAGCCTTAACACAAGTCGGATCGATGCTCGGCTCTGGCGCAGTTGTTGCTCTGGCAGAAGGAACTTGCATGCTCGACGCCGCTCTTAACGTGGTCACATTTTTTCGCAATGAATCCTGCGGCAAATGCGTTCCATGTCGCGTTGGCAGTGAAAAGATCGTGCAGATTCTTGCTCGCGCCACACGTGGACAGGCAACAGCAGTAGAAATCGATCTCATTGATGAACTGGCAGAGACGATGCAACTGACTTCTATTTGTGGACTCGGACAGGCAGCTCCGCTGCCGATCACATCCGTACTCAAATATTTTAGAG
>JAYVFX010001163.1:0-1686 GCA_043772795.1 Deltaproteobacteria bacterium | reverse complement strand
CCGGGTCGTGACAGTGAGCAGCGTATTACACCGCTACGGGTCGCTCGATTTCCACAATCTAAACGCAGAGAAAAGCTATTCGCCAACTAGAGCCTACGGATATAGCAAGCTCGCGAACCTGCTGTTCATGCGAGAGCTGCAACGACGTTGTCACAAAAAGTCAAGCTCTACGCTCTCCGTGGCAGCCCATCCTGGCTCTACGAGAACCAATCTGCAGCAGTATACGTCGATGATTCGCTGGAGTATGGCGTTCCCATTCATGGCGCAGGAGGCCGCTGCAGGCGCGCTGCCGACCCTCTATGCAGCGACGGCTACGAATATCATAGATAGTGACTATTATGGCCCGCAAGGCTGGTTCGAAATGACCGGACCACCCGGCAAAGCCTATATGAGTACACACGCCCGGAATGATGAGACTGCCCAAAGACTCTGGGAACTGTCCGAGCAGCTTACCGGAGTAAGTTGTGCCGGATAGAGGCAAAAGAGCAATACCTCATGAGGAAACGCATTGTGACTATCGTGCTTGTACTGGTGGGCATCGCTGTAATCCTTACTGTGGCACATCGCCTTGTGCCAACTGTCCTCAGATCCGAACGGCATGCGTTGCTCAGTGGTCACATGATGCTGATCACGATGAAAAAGCGGGAGACCTCGGACACGATCACGTTTCCCGTAGATTATCTACGCGAAGGCAATAGCGTTTACGTTGGCAGTGACTCTAGATGGTGGAAACATCTGGAAGGCGGTGCGGAGGTGCGATTGCTGATTAAGGGGATCGAGCTGATTGGCTGGGCGAAGCCGATCCTTGACGATCCCGATCGCAGCCGCGTGGGGTTCAAGAAACTGCGGCCTTCGACCTACAAGCGAGCGCTATGGACTGGAGCGGTGTTTGTGGAGATCCAACTTCAGCGAAAGGCCAGCTAACTAAAACAGACCACAAAAGATTGGCACAGCAGAGTTGTCACCCTGAGTGAAACGAGGGGTCTCTTAGAGAGATTCTTCGCTGCGCTCAGAATGACGCGCCCGAGAGGTTGCAGCATTTGGTGAGTGAACACTTCCTGAAAGGGCGAATCGGAGAACCGGAGACGGGGAGAATCGGAGAGTGTCATTGCCAAGAGCCACAGGCGCTCAGCGTGAAGGCAGAAATAGAAGGCATCCTGAATGGAACGAAGTTGGGGCAGTGCCGATTCTCATTCCTCTTGGAAAATGCGCATGCTATGTTCCTCGTATGAATACCGCTCGGCGTAATGCTACCTATGAAGACCTCTTGCAGGTTTCGGACTTGCTGATTGCAGAGATTATTGACGGGGAGTTACTTACGTCCCCTCGCCCTGCGCTTCCCCATGCGCGGGCAGCATCTGTAGTTGGACAAGATCTTGGTCCGTTTGACCGACGTCCTGGGAACCCTGACGGACCAGGAGGCTGGTGGATCTTGTTTGAGCCAGAGTTGCATTTGGGAACAGATATCGTAGTCCCAGACTTGGCTGGCTGGCGTCGTGAACGTCTCCCCGTGTTGGAGAACGTTCCATACATAACACTTGCTCCGGACTGGCTCTGTGAAATTGTGTCACCGTCTTCGGTCCGTGTTGATCGCGTCCGGAAGATGCCAGTCTATGCGTGTGAAGGCGTCAAGCATATGTGGTTGGTTGATCCGTTAGCGCGCACCGTAGAGGTGTATCGATTAGA
>JAYVFX010001162.1:0-2915 GCA_043772795.1 Deltaproteobacteria bacterium | reverse complement strand
AAAACGTCCACTACACCGCCTGTGGGCTGCCCCACGTGACTTTACGGAACATTGAGGTGAGCCTTCGTTGCGCAACGTGGGCTCGTCTGACCCTGGTATGATTAGGGGACACAGGTTACGCAAGAAAACTACCGACGATTCATCTGGGCCGTTTGCGCGGCAATGTCGGCGCTTATGGGATTCGCGCGGCTTACCCTAGCCCATGACACTGATACGTATAGGCCACAAAAGCCGCAACATCCCCTTCCCCTTATATGACCAAAACGAATGGGAGAGTAGAAAAGGGAGAGAAAAGTCTCCGTTTCTCCCACTCGTTTTTTCTGTTTCCCCCTTTCCCCCTTTCCTTTATCCTCTTATCCTGAATTGTCCTTTAGCCTACCGCTTTTAGCCTTCAGCCCAGCCCTCAGTTTCCCTTCAACCTGCGGCTACAGCCGCAACCTTTTCACAGCCGCAATCGGACAAGAGTTAGTTGTTAGCGTGCAAGCAAGTGCGACTGTATGAAATAAAAACCTAAAGAAGCAGGCGCGCGCTACACCTCGACCGATCCTACATGGAGTGGTATATCACGAAAATCGGTGTGGACTTGTGATTATTTTCTAAACAAATAGTGACCTATTGCTAAAGGAAAGACGTGACTCCATGACCCCTAGAAGGGCAAGTGATTGCCCATTCCCCACAGAAGACAGAAATCTACCAAAATTTCGCCGAGCAGGGCTAAGGTGAGTTGAAACCACTACGATTTCACTGGCGTAATTTGGCACGACATGGAGTAGAGGCAGAAGAGATTCACCAATGCTTCTCCTCTCGCTATTTGTTGTTCAGAAATCCGCAAGGTGGAAGGAAAGAGTACAAAGTCATAGGAAAAACCGACGCTGGGCAATTTGTCGAGTTTGTCTATGAAGATAGAGGAGAGTATTGGTTTGTTTTTCACGCGATGCCAGCCCGGCAGGCAGATATAAAACTGTATCACCGTAAGGTACGATAAGATCATGACACGGAAGGATAAGCATTCCATTCCTCCTATGCCATCCCGCGCTACGTACGAAGCCAAGGCGCGTTATTATGAGCAGTATTCCACCCAAGAACTGCTTGCCGCAGGCCGTTTGGAAGAAGTCGGGGTGAAGCAGTATCCACGAAAGACCGCAACGTTAAGTTTTCGCGTCGAGAAAACGCTGCTCACCCAACTCAAGCACGCCGCGAAACAGAAGCGACTTCCCCTCAGTACGCTGGTGAGAATGTGGTTGATTGAGCGCGTACAGGAAAATCAGGCGGCATAGATCGACACTCGCGTTACTGTTGCCGACGTGCAAGCCTGCGCGACTGTACGAAACTGAATTATCTCATCGTACCAGTGGCATACAGCGAGAAGCTTTGCTCTCAGTGGTGTGGTGAAACAACAAGCAAATCAGGATACTCGTCTCGTGAGATGGGTTCAAACGTGGCAGCGTGCGGCGCAGCCGCTTGCGCTGCTACGGCATGCGGAGTTAACCGCTTTACACACCACACAGACGCTACTCAACCTCGCGGATGCCTTTGAATCGTGCCGTTTGCATTCCACGCCGCCACCTCATTCCGGTCTCGTCACTCAACAAGCGTTCTTTCGCCGTTTATGACCATGATTAAACTTTCGCCCACGGGATTGGGTGGATATCGAAAGTGTGCTGGTGCGCCAGAAAGATGATCTGGACTGGCACTATATCGAGAGCACGCTGTCTCCCTTGGTTGCAGTGAAAGAGGCGCCTCACATTCTGGCGAAGCTCGCTGCGTTGCGGGCACAAAGTGAGCTGTGATAAAAACGCCTTTCCGTCTTCGGTGTGGTGAACCGTGGAATTAAAACAAGAAGTGAAGAAAACGTTTAAGAGGCTAATACTTTTTTATCTTGCTCAAGTAAAGACTTGACCCTCTACCTTCGCTCTCTACCTTCGGCTTCACTCTAGGAACATGTTATCGAAGACTGGAAGAAGGGAGTTCTCATGGAAACCCTCAAAACGAGATCTGTCGTTGGAGAAGACCGACGGCTGCGGATAGATATGGAGGTTGCTCTACCTCCTGGGCCAGTGGAAGTCGTGCTGGTAGTCTCCCAAGATGTTGCGGTGCGGCAGAATGTGACAGATCAGGAAACTGCTCGTCAGCGCTTCCTTGCTGCGGCTGGCTGTGGAGAGTCGGGGGATCCTCTCGCTTCGCAACGAGTTGATGAGGTCCTGTACGGAAAGCAGCCATGACGCAACCGCTTTTTGTCGATACTGGTGGCTGGATCGCATACTTCGATAAGTCTGACAACGCCCATGTAATATTCACGGATTGCCTATCCCAGGCAATCCGTGGAACAGCTTGGCCGCTCCATACCTCTGATTACATCATCGACGAGACCGTAACGTTTCTCCGGTACCACATCAGTCACGCTACGGCCTGCACTGCGCTGGATAATTTTCGTGATTTAGAGGCTACTGGGTTACTGGTCTGTCATAGGATCGATGAAGATCTTCGTCAGCGCGCTGAGAAACTCTTCCGTCAGTACCACGATCAAAAATTCTCGTTTACCGACTGTACCTCGTTTGCACTCTGTCAATTGCGCAATATCCATCATGTGGTGACAGCGGATAGTGATTTTCGCATTCTTGGTTTTCTGCTCGTGCCATACGATTTCGCGCTTCAAGAATCGTGATGCTCCTCCTGAAAGGCTGATCACTGGCCACCCTCTGAGCTACCACGCATCGCAGAAGCCTGAGCTGCACTCAGACAGGAACCGGTTGTGGGCGTACCAGCAAGTCCTGCTGCATGAGAATTGCGCCCACGGAAGAAGGAGCATGCTACATCTCGACCAATCCTACGGGCGATGATCTCACGAGAAACGGTGTGGGGCTGCGATAGTTTATAAACAAATAGTGACTAATTGCTAGAGTAAAGACCTGGCC
>JAYVFX010001161.1:0-2640 GCA_043772795.1 Deltaproteobacteria bacterium | reverse complement strand
AAGAGGCCAAGCGCAAGATATCCCCAAGAGCGACTATGTGTGAGTGATGAAACCGGGTCGACAGCGGTGACGGCCTCTTCCTCCTGCGGAGGGAGTATGGCATCAGACGGAACCGTAATCGGTACGGCAACAGGGATTTCGGAAGAGATGGACGAAAGCGGCTCTGTTTCTAACAAATGGATAGAGTCCGTCCGTCCACCGATACGCAATCTGGCGACGATCTCATCAACAAATTGGGCAGACACAGTGTGGCATCTACCCGCATACGCCCGCAGCAACGCGTTGTCGCAAATAATGTTGATTAATCGAGGAATCCCATTCGAAGAGTGCGCAATGCGTTGCAACGCCTCAGCAGCGAAGAGGTCTTGCCGCTCGCAACCCACCATCTGTAGTCGGTGGTGAATGTAGGCAGAGACCTCATCTTCTTTGAGACGGGCGAGCCGACAACGTAACGCGACGCGCTGCTGAATAGGACGCAGCTTGGGCTGTTGGAGCCTATGCTCAAGCTCGGGCTGGCCGACAAGGACAATTTGCAATAGGAGCCGTTCGCTCTTCATGTCGAGTGGGGCGATCAGCCGTAAGCCACCCAGCACTTCGTCATTGAGGTGATGCGCTTCATCAACCAGCAGAACACCAGTTCCACCTTTACTGACAAGCGCATTGAGATAGGCACTGAACATACGGAGTTTCGCGACTCGTCCGTTGTCGTTGCTGTGCAGCCCAAGTTCAGCGCAAATGAAGTACAGCAAATCATCAATCGTCCCACTCGCTAAGCTGGTACTGTCGAAAAAGACATAATGGCCCGAAGCTTCGACATCTTTCATGATGCGTCGCAAGAGCGTTGTCTTTCCAGTCCCGGTCTCGCCAGTGAGCAGCAAGAATCCCTTATACTCTCGGATGCCCGTGAGTAGGGTCGTGTACGCTTTCTGATAAATCGGATTGGTATAGAAGGAATCGAGGTCCGCGGTATCGATAAAGGGTTCTCCGCAGAATCCAAAATATTCAGTATACATGAATAACCGGTAATTTTTCCCGACTTACCCCCATCGCACGCAAAGGAGTGGAGACACGGGCAACGGAGTGTCAGGACTCCCCAATGACGTCTTCTCTGTAAGTGATATTTCCTTCTACTCTCAACCACAGGACGGCACCGCGTACGCTAATCGCCTCCTCTTTCTCCGTGAGCAACATCGAACAAAGGCTCATCGGCTGAGGAAATCGTAGGGTGCTACACGTAGGGGAGAGTGCAAAGGACGTACTCTTACTTTGTCGTATTTCTCTCTCCTTTGCAAACTGTTTTTACCGTCACTTTTCTTTTGATTTTCCCTGGAGGCGCACTTTCGTGTAAGATGGAGTCCTGGCTTGCCGAAAGTAGCCCTCTTTTGATAGGGATTAACCCTGAATAAGAAAGGGACTACGGTGAGGTCCCATTCCGCACTAAAAAATGAACCCTCAGGGTGCTAGATTCTTGCCACACCTTGAGCAGACAATGAGATCTAGAGAAGAGAGCGAACATGTACATGAGCTATTTTGGTTTTCGTGAAGAGCCCTTCAACATCACCCCAGACCCGCGGTTCTTTTATGCGAACCCCGGCCATGAAGAGGCCTATGCAAGCCTTCTCTATGGGATCCGTCAGCGGAAGGGGTACATCTCACTCATCGGTGAGGCAGGCACCGGGAAAACAACCTTATTACGCCGAGTCGTTGGAGATCTAGAAAAATCGATTCGTGTTGCCTTCTATTATTACAACACGACGCTTACCTTTGATGAATTCCTCGACTTCATCTGCACGAGCTTTGGTCTCCAGGTCAAAGAGGGACGGAAACTGGAGAAAATTCAGGCGATTGATCGGTTCTTACGTGAGTGTCTTGCAGAAGGCGGTACGGGCGTCCTCATCGTTGACGAAGCGCACCACTTAGCCGATGAAGTGCTAGAGAACTTACGACTGCTGTCGAATATCGAGCTCGACAATCACAAACTCTTACAGATCGTCCTCGTTGGACAGCCAGAACTCGAACGGAAACTTGATCGACCTGAATTACGCCAATTGAAACAACGCATCGCGGTCTCATGCCGTTTGGGGTGTCTCAAACCACAGGCAGTCGAACCATTCATCCATCACCGCATGCAGACAGCAGGCTGCAATCGATACGATGTCTTCACACCTCAGGCGATCCAACTCATCGCTGCTCGTTCGGATGGGATTCCTCGGATTATCAACACTATTTGTGACAATTCGCTTTCCGTCGCTTACCAGGCGTCACAACCGACCGTGTCCGAGCAAGTCGTTGAGACAGTCACAACCAACCTGCGATTGATAGGCAATGGAACGTCCCTAGAAACCCAGTCACCGCACGGCCAAGCGAAAAAAGTTAATGTCATACGGCTAGATGAAGAAATCTGGGGGCACTCGGCAGGATCAAGTTCGGCCAACGGCGTACCCGAGATATGGGTAGGTGAGCGTCCACGGGGCTGGACAAAACAACTTCATTGGGTCGGTATTGGCACGGTTGCCGCATTTTTCCTCCTCTATCTTGGCAGTAGTTTCTTGTTCCCCCGAGGATTCTCCCAAGGTCTCTCCGCTCCGAACGCCGCCCCGGTCAGTTTGGTGAAGGCGCAGTCGGCAGTTACTCCACCAC
>JAYVFX010001160.1:0-4665 GCA_043772795.1 Deltaproteobacteria bacterium | reverse complement strand
GATCGACCCAAGGACGTTTTGCCGACCCCTGGCGGACCAACAAAACACAGGATGGGGCCCTTGGGATCTTTTTTCAGTTTGCGGACCGCGAGGTATTCGAGAATACGGTCCTTGATCTTCTCCAGGTCATAGTGATCTTCATCAAGAACTTGGCGCGCATGGAGAATGTCGAGGTTGTCCTCCGTCGAAATGGACCACGGCAGATTGACCAAACATTCGAGATAGGTGCGGACCATCGAATGCTCAGCCGATTCGGGTGGAATCATACGGAGGCGTTCGAGTTCGTTATCTGCGACCTTGCGTGCCTCTTCGGGCATTTTGGCATCGTCAATCTTTTTGCGCAGGTCTTCGATCTCATTTGAGCGAGAATCGCTCTCCCCGAGTTCTTTCTGGATCGCGCGCATTTGTTGGCGCAGATAGAACTCTTTCTGATTCTTGTTGAGTTCACTCTGCACTTGCGATTGGATTTTGTTGCCCAGTTCAACGAGCTCAATCTCACGATTGAGGATCGATGACAACTTCTCCAATCGGTTACGGACCTCTACCGCATTGAGCAGATCTTGTTTCTCGTCTACCGAGATATTGAGGTTGGAGACGATCAAATCTGAGACCCTGCCTGGGTCCTTGATGTTCATGACTACGCCTTGCAGTTCATCCGGTAGGTAAGGCACCATAGAGACGAACTTGGCGAACTGGCTTACCATATGTGCTTGCAGGGCATCCAAGTCTTTGGACGGGGTAAACAGGTCCTGCAAGTGAGCGACCCGAGCACGAAAGTAGGGCTCGTATTGCACGTAATCCCGTATCTCGATGCGCTTGACGCCTTGCACCAGAATCCGGACACTGCCGTCAGGATACTTCAGCATTTTCAGGATGCGTCCGGCACAGCCACGTGAGTACAGCGCTTGTCCCCCAGGATTTTCGTCATCCGGGTTCTTTTGTGTCGCAAGGCCCAGAAGATTATCTCCTTTGCGACAATCATCCACGAGTTTCAGCGACGAACCTCGTGAGATGAGTAGCGGAACAATCGCGGATGGAAAGATCACTACTCCGCGTAAGGGTAAAATAGAAAGCTCGGACGGAACGACCACACCACTCAAGTCGTCTTCAAAACCCGCAGGTCGATTTTCCAGGCTTTGTTCTTCTTCGCTAACACCAAATTTCGAGTCTGCCATCGCGGCGTCCTCCATTGCTATGCAGTTACATGCTCTGTAAAAAAAGATAATACAAGGTCTGCGCTTGCACAAGGGGCAAGGAGCGGTTACAACCGTGGCGCTCTTCGCCATAAAGACAATATATGCACGACGACTCGCATGAGCAACTTTTTACGTTAGCAGAAGCCAATGCGTTGGTGCCGCGACTCGAACTGATTCTTGAGCGGATGCAGCGAGTAAGCCTCCTGATTCGTGAAGAAATGTCTTCTATTACGGAAGAGCAGGGTGAAGAGGGTTTTGCTCAGTTGTCTGTTCACCAACTTCTGCAACGGAAACCTGTGCTCCGCCCATTGTTTGAACAGCTTTCGCAAAGAGTGGAAGAGATTGAACAGCATGGCTGTCTATTTAAAGGTCTCGAATTAGGACTCGTTGATTTTCCTGCGAAAATCGATGGTGAGGTTGTCGAACTCTGCTGGCAGTACGGAGAAAAAGAAGTGGGTTACTATCATCACCGTGAGGACGGTTTCACCGGCAGGCGACCATTAGACCCACAACAGAAACGGCCTCTCTACCAATAGGTTCGCATGGTGAAGAGATATCGCGCCATTCTTTTTGACCTGTTTGGGACAGTGGCGTTATTTCGCCAGGAGAAGTTGCCGGTTTTTGCATGGGACGGCAAATCTTCTCGGTCCACTATGGGCAAACTGCGTGCGGTGGTGGAACAGAAGTTGCCTAGCATACCTTTTTCTCAATTTTTGGCAGCGCATGCCCAGGTCTCGCGTGAATTGGGCGAAACACGTACACGAGAGCTGCGTGAATTTTCCTCGGCTTATCGCTTCGGGTTGATTCTTGCTCGTGTGGGTTTGGAGGAATCCTCGCACACGCAGCAGATCGCGCAAGAATTGTCGCTCGCGCATATGCAGTTACTAGCGGATGCGACTGATATTCCAGCCGCTCATCGTGAGCTGCTGGCGGATACGCAGCAACACTATCGCGTTGCCTTAGTGTCAAACTTTGATCATGGGACAACCGCGCGACACATCCTCCAACGCGACGGGGCCGCGCGCTACTTCGAACAAATTATTATCTCAGATGAACATGGATGGCGGAAGCCGCACCCGCGCATTTTTACTGATACACTTGAAGCACTAGGAGTCCAACCACGAGAAGCCTTGTTTGTCGGCGATTCACCAGATGATGATATTCGCGGAGCTTCTGGGGTAGGAATGGATATCGCGTGGGTCAACGCGGCTGGTGCGCCACTCCCGGAAGAGTTCCCGTCGCCGCAGTACATGGTACGAGCCATCCCGGAACTCCGTCAGATCCTGTTCTCCTGATTTGTGTATTGGAGGGCCAGCGTATGACACGAAAGCTGCAGATTGCTGTCGTCGGTGACAATAATCCTTCACTTGAAGTGACACAGTGGGCAGAAGAGCTTGGGCGACTGCTGGCGCAGAGAGAGGCTGTTGTTGTCTGTGGTGGACTGGGTGGAGTGATGGCGGCGGTCGCGCGTGGAGCGGTGGCACATGGAGGAACGACAGTCGGACTTCTGCCGACGTACGATGCGACGACAGGGAACTCCTCCTTGTCGATAGTGATTCCCACTGGGGTTGGACACGCACGCAATGTTATGGTGGTTGCGTCGGGTGATGCGGTTATCGCATTCCCGGGGTCGTACGGGACCTTGTCTGAAGTCGCACTGGCCTTGAAGTTGGGGAAAACGGTAATTGGGATCAATGCCTGGGCTGATGTGAAGGGGGTCCAAGCGGCGAAGACACCAACCGAAGCCGTAACGTTAGCTCTCGCGACTGCGCATCGTTTGATCAGTTAACGCGTTACGTTCCCCGAGCTTATCCTTGTCGGGTACCGGTGCCTCCCTGGCGTAACCGTTTACGTAGGATGGGGATGGCATTGATCTTTATTTCTCGGAGCAAGTCCCAATAGATCCCACGTGGTCGTGGATAGATCGCCCGTGTGGCGATAACTTCCGTGGGAGTAATGACGAAATCTACTGGCAGATCATGCGGAAACATGGGGATCTTGTGGAGAATTAATTGGAGCGGATGAATGGTTGTGACGATCGGCGTTAATTCGCGGACTTTCCCTTCCTCACGGAGTAAGCCGTATTCCAGGTCGAAAAATCCTCCGCCTTTGCCGAGCCGTGCACCATCACGACTCGCAGCGACCGAGCCACTGACGATCAAATCAGTATGGCGCATATCACGTGGAGAGACAAGTCGCCCGTACTTGAGCGCACCGCGAATGCTGGCGGCCATAACAGTGCGGCTGCCGAGCCGTTGTGGATCGAGTTCAATAAAGCATTTTTCAGTGCGAAGGCGTGGTACCGTGAGGTAAAGAATCTTCCCGTCTGCCAAGGCGGCGCGACGGACCGCAAGCTGAGGGGCGTCTGGTCCGATTTTGATAACTTGGGCTCTACGCCATACCGTCAACTCGCGGAGCAGCAGCGCAGCGCGTTCCGCCCCAATAAAGTTGGGAATTCTTCCATTCGGACCAGGAAAACGGATAATGCCTTGCTGGGTAAGGAGGGTCCAAATTGCTTTACGAATCTCGTCCTTTAGCGTTGCAGCTTGGATATTGTTCGGGTAACGCTCACGTAGGGCCATAGGGTTGTCACGCAAAGCAATTAGTATTCAACGTTTCCATACAGACCACAGAACGAGCAAAAAAACAATACATAGCTGCTCCGACAGCGGCAGACCGGAGCCAATGTCTCTGCGATTCAGTTGAGAATTTGTACAAGAGAATCTATACACAGGCACAGGCCATAGGCCGTATCTGTTGAAAGAGTCCCTTTCCTTGATTTAGCGAAGCATGCTCTACAGTGATTGTAGTAGAGAGTACCCATGTAGTGCAAATCGTTGTAGTGCAGAGAGAGCTAAACTACGTAGATTGAAAATCCATGAAGGAGTTCGCATGCCAACCGAAGAGAGTCATTCCGAACTATCGCTCCGAGGTGATAATCTGGTTCCTCACGTTAAACAAATCGAACGGTTTCTACGATTACTGACCTGGCAGATGTTCTTTTTACTGGCGCTGCTGCTGTATCTAGTGATGCGTCCGCAACCGGGACGCTATCAATTCACGGTGTCGGGGGAAGATGCCGGACTGTTCGATACGGCGTATGGACAAGCGCGATTGGTCAAACTGCAGAAACAAGTTGTGAAACCAGGAGAATCACTGCCGTCCGGCACGCCAGCGACTGGGACAACGCCGACAACCAGCGAGACGACTGAAACAAAATAATCGATCGAGATGGTGCCTTGCCGTCAGGACTTACGCTTCATGAGGGTAACAGGCCGTGATGTAAGGATTGCGTAATTCGGTCCGTAAGTAAGGGCTGAACAAACTCTCCCGTAGCGCCTACATCTGCCACACAGGCGGTGGCGACTGTGGATCACTTCTAGACGACCAGCAATTCCCGGAAGGCCTTGAACCCCCGGAAGGCCGCCAAGAACGCCGGTGGCTTTTCGTAAACCCGCATGTGACACTG
>JAYVFX010001159.1:0-7203 GCA_043772795.1 Deltaproteobacteria bacterium | reverse complement strand
TAATGAGTGCCGAACACTATTGAGGCTCAGGGCGAACGGGGCTGGTATTGAGGTCGTGAAAGATTTTCCGTTCGTGCTGAGCTTGGCGAAGCACGTTTTGTCTCTCAGTCGTTCGTTTGACGGTTTCCGGAGAGCCTCTGTGGTGCCACTCTTTTGTGATCAGTCTTAACGTCGGATGGCCGGACTTTCGACTGGAAGTCCGCGTGCACGCCAGGCCATATACAGTTCGAGATTAACATATTCGTCTGATCCGAGCAGTAGTGCTTCCGCACGGATCGCCGTATTACACCACGCAAACATCCGGTGAGCTGAACCTAAGGTCTGCCAGAGCTGGCGATAAATGGGAAAGCCATTGACTTGCCCTTGACTGATGATGTCACCCCGTAGTCGCCGGCCCGCATATTGATCGTGACAATGAGCGCAGGCCAGATCGAGTTGCCCACGACGCTGCGTAAAAAAGGCTCTTCCCGCTTCAAAGAAGGGACGTGTGCTGTCGTCGATGTGGATAGTCAGAGGCAGCCCGCGAGACTGAAACGCGATCAACGTGGTTAACGCTAACAACGGTTCAGACTCATATGCGTACGGTGAGGCGTGCATGTGTTCCTGGCGACAGCGGTTGATCTGCTGTTCCAGATTGATGAGTTTCTTCTGCCGCTGATCGAACCGTGGAAAGCGAAGGCGTACGCCACGCATACTGGGGCCTGCCTCGGCGTGACAAGTAGTACAGGATTTTTGTAGATCGCCATCGGGAGTCTTCCATAATTCGCGCCCACGCTCGACCCATAACATCCCTGGGTTGGCGAAGTCGTCGTTCTGGAGTTGCTGGTTGTCCACGGACAGGTAGGTATAACCCGAACGACGATTTTCTACGCTATACGGTATTTGTTCGGGCGCAGATTGTGATGTTGACACCTCTGTAGGTGACGAAGTTGGGACGTCCGGTTGTCCGGACTCCAGAGGCGCGGATTTCAGCGTCGCGAGATAGGCAACCACATCTTCAACCTCCTGGGCCGTGAGAATCGGCTTGCCGTGCAGTCGAGTGGGAACCTCTACAAGCCCACTCACTTTGTGATAGGCGGGCATGATCGATTGTGGAGTGATCGCTTTGGAATCGACAAGTCGGAGTCGTAGTACGCCGACTGGATAACGGTCGCCGACGCCATCAAGCGGTGGGCCGACGGTCCCGTGGAACTGACGGTTTGGCAGCGGCAGTACATGGCACACCACGCAATCGCCACGCTCACGATCAAGCACGATCTGCTCGCCACGTTCCGGGTTACCTGCGGTTGTGGTGAGCGGCTGCACAATTGCGCCACCTGAGATGACGTAATGGGCATGCGTGCTCTCGGCTCTTGCCAGACTGTGATGAACATCAGCGTAGTGCAGGACTATTAGTAGTAGACCGACACTCACCTGTAGGCACGTTGCCTGCTTTGTCATGTAAACGTGTCTGCGGTAATGTTAGCGTACCAGGAACGAGCGTAGTCTGCTTCAAGCGCCCGCGTCTCGTCTGAGGCGTCGAGTGGGCTCATACCTTCGGTGCCCGGTATGACTTGTATCGTTTGGTCCACCACACGGTACATCCCTGCAACGGAGATCCCATAGTCAGGTGCGACTAGACTGTAGCATGTATTCATTAGCACCGGCGAAGGTGGCGGTGCGTCACGTAACAGTGCAACGATTGCTGCCGCGCAGGCTTTAGCTTGAATATTAGCGGCGAACGCAGATTTTGGCATCGGGTTCGCAATGGCGGCGTCGCCAATAATATGGACGTTGGCGTGCACGGTGGATTCAAAAGTAGCAGGTCGTATCGCGCACCAACCCTTACCGTCGTCGAGTCCCACGGTCCGTGCAATAGCTGCCGCGCGTTGGGGTGGAATAATGTTCATCACTGCTGGTTTGTAGGTATCAAAATCAGTGTGAATAGTCCCGGCTTTCACATCCACACGCGTGGTTCGCCCCCCCTGTGAGCCGGACACCCATTCGAGGTTCTGCGGATACAAACGTTTCCAGGCCGCGCGAAACAGCTCATGTTTAGTGAATGAATCTTTGGCATCAAGGACAAGGACTTTTGCGTGTGGTTTGTACGTCTTCAGATAGTAGGCAATGAGGCTCGCTCGTTCGTAGGGGCCGGGTGGACAGCGATACGGATTCTCCGGCACGCTTATAATCACTAACCCGCCGTCTGGCATAGCCGTGAGTTGCTGACGTAGTAATAGCGTCTGTGGACCCGCTTCCCAGGCGTGGGGAAAAATCTGGCTTGCGGCGACGTCATAACCTTCGAGCGCATTCCACTGCATCTCGATTCCTGGTGCGATGACAAGACGATCATACGGCAGCCTCCGACCTGTGTTCAGTCGCACGGTGTGGTGTGTTAGGTCGATCTCAGTCGCACGCGCGTGCACGACCTGTACGCCGTAGCGATTCCGTAAGACGTCATACCTGTAGTAGATAGAACTGATATCCGCTAAGCCAGCGATCACCGCATTACTAAACGGACAGGTTACGAACCTTTGCTGCGGAGTGACTATTGTCACAGCAAGTGTCGGATCTAAGTACCGCAGGTATTTTGCACACGCAGCTCCACCAAACCCTCCACCGATGATAACAACGCGGGCAGGTGTCCCCGCCCATCCCCAACGAGGCCAGTTACTCGCAGCCAGGAATGTACTTGCCAAACGGAGAACTGAACGACGGGTGAGCATTATATTTACTACTTGTGAAGCTCGGCAGCGAAGTATTCTGCGACTGCTTCAATATCCGACTCTGTTAATCCTTGAGCGATACGATTCATCGCGGTACCTGACTGTTCGCCACGGCGGAACGCGTACAGCGACTCGCGCACCTGGTCCGCCGACAACGTTCGGAGTGAGGGAATCGCTCCTGTACTACGGCCTTCTGGGCCATGACATGTTGCACACGCATTTGCCAAGAGAGTACTACGCGGTGCGATAGGGTCAGCCGGCAAAGCGTGTGGTGTCAACAGGAGCATCGTCAGGAGGAGGCAAACCACCCGCGATATCGCCCATGGCGGAAGACCATAAATTTCCTTCTTGTTCATTCCTTCACCGTAATTGGTACACGTTCGGAATTGTGTTCCCCCGCATCATCGTTCCATACGACCTCTAACTCGCCTGAGGTACTGGCGGTGACAAAGAACGCCAGATACGGGTTCGCCGCGATGCCCGGGAACAGATCCGCACGAAAAATCTCGACCCCATTGTAATGGCAAGTGAGACTATTGATGACATTCTGCGGAATAGCCTTACCCACATCATCGTGACGAAACCCGGTTTCCATCGGATGACGGATGAGAATACGTACTTCAAATACTTGTCCCTGTTTGACTAAGGGTGGTACCTGAATTCTCGCGTTTGCCATTGTCGCCTTTGTCTACTCCACGTCACGCGATCCTTGATGCTTATTGCGTGCTCTGTATCTTGGGACGCGTTACTGTTTCTCGTCTATACAAGCCGCGGTAGTGACCACGACTTCAGCCGACCCGAGCCAAGCAGAGTTGTCGCTCATCATCGCCAGTGCAACTACATGTTGTGTACCGGCGAGACGGATGCGCGTCGTTACCTGAGCCTTACCGGAGTGTGGGCCAAGATGAAAACGTGCAATGACTGGTCGTGGATTCTTCTCCGAGAAAATATGGATGCTTTTTACATGGTCGTCTAGCGTCATCGGACTCTCGACCTGGACTGACAACGGAACCGAATTCCCACTTTCGGCAAGCGCAGGTAGCGTGAGCTTCACCTTGCCGACACGAGGAACTGCCCTACCGGTTACTGCGTCGATCAACGGCTGAAGGTGCTCAGGGGTTGCTGCGTGGGCCGGTCGCAGTCTCGACACCGGCAGCAGGAGGATACTCGTCAGACTGGTGAGAAGCTGCCGACGTGACAAGCCGATGTACTGCATTGTAGTCTGCCGCCAGGGATCTTTATGCCTTGCGCAGATCATGGTGCTTCAACGGTAACGAGCGAATGCGTTTGCCGGTAGCAGCAAAGATAGCATTACACAGGGCTGGTGCGAGTGGTGCGAGCGGTGGCTCTCCAGCACCACCCCAAAATCCGCCAGATGGTGCGAGTACGACTTCCACTTTCGGCATGTCGGCAATCCGCATCATGGGATAGTCGTGAAAATTCGATTGTTCGACACGACCGTCCTTGATGGTGATCTCGCCGTATAATGCCGCGGTCAAACCGTATGCCACACAACCTTCTGCCTGCGCGCGTACCGAGTCCGGATTGACCACATAGCCCGGATCCAGACCAACAACCACCCGATGAATTTTGAGTTCGCCTTTATCACTCACAGAGATTTCTATCACCGCCGCCGTGTAGCTGCCATACGCGTCCTGCACTGCGATCCCACGATGCACGCCTGCGGGGAGCGGCTTCTCCCATACTGCGGCTTTGGCAACGGCATCGAGAATGCCTAAGTCCTTTGGGGCTTTTTCCAACAACTTGCGACGAAATTGATAAGGGTCTTGCTTCGCTGCGACGGCCAGCTCGTCAATAAAGCACTCACGGAAGAAGGGATTATGTGAGTGGGCAACCGCACGCCACGGGCCGACGGGAACATGCGTATTCCGCATGGCGTATTCCATCCGCTGATGTGGAAACGCATACGGAGCATCGGAGAAGCCACGCGTAGCAATGGTATCAACGCCATTCTTGACCATCTCCGGGCGGACACTACTAAAAATGGACTGATCGGCTTGGCGCACGTACCAGGCAAGTGGTGCGCCGGCGCTATCGAGTGCGGCTCGCATACGCACGAGAGCCACTGGTCGATAGCGGCCGTGTTGGATGTCCTCTTCTCTCGACCAAATGAGTTTTATCGGTTTTCCTGGCAGCGCCTTGGCAATGGTTACGGCCTGACGACTGGCGTCGTGAAACAAGCCGCGTCGGCCATAGCCACCACCAATATGCACTTTGTGCACCTCAACGTTACTAATTGGTACTTCCGTAATTTCCGCTGCCAGGGCTGCGGTGGCTTCGCTATTCTGTGAGCTTGCCCAGATGTTCACTCGCCCATCTGCATACAACACCGTACAATTCTGTGGTTCCATCGTTGCGTGTTCTAAATAGGGCGCAAAATATTCGGCCTCAACCATCTTTGCCGCAGAGGCAAAAGCTTTCTCGACATCTCCCTCATTACGGGAGACCGGAGCATCTTTGGTCGTGAGGCCTGTACGTAGGAATTCCACAATGCTGGCACTGTCTACTTTCGCGTTCGCACCCATCTCCCATTCGATCGGCAGCTCTTTTAACGCTTGCTGGGCATACCACCAACTTCCTTCGGCGACCACGGCAACTGCGCTGTCCAATGGCACCACCTTCACGACCTTAGCCATTGACGCGATCTTACTTGCGTCGGCTTTTTTCAATGTCCCGCCAAATACGGGACACTGGGCAATCGCCGCGTAGAGCATGCCGGGGAGTTGTGTGTCGATCGCAAAGGCCGTTTTTCCCGTCACTTTGTCTGGAATATCGAAGCGCTTAACAGGTTGACCGAGGAGTGTCCATTCCTTCGGATCTTTGAGTGAGACGTCCTTCGGTATGTCTAACTTTGCAGCATCACTTGCTACTGCCCCAAAGCTTACTTTGCGCTGACTCGGTGTATGGGTAATAACGCTCTTCGTTGCTATGCACTCCGACGCCGGGACACCCCATCGTTGCGCGGCTGTGTTAATCAGCATCATACGCGCTGCGGCTCCGGCCTTGCGTAAGTATTCGTGACTATCGCGGATGGAGCGGCTTCCGCCGGTCAACATCTCACCAAACACGCGGTTCCGTCGTAGGTGCTCACTCGTAGAAGCGTACTCAGCCTGTACTTTGCTCCAATCGCACGCGAGCTCTTCGGCAATCAACATCGGTAAACCAGTGAAACTCCCCTGCCCCATTTCAGTGCGTGCGACGCGTATAATGATGCGATCGTCCGGACTCACTAACACCCAGGCTGTGACTTCTGCACCGCTGCGAGTAGACGCGTGTTCCTGGCTTTTCTTCGCTAGGACTGCAGGTGCCCGGTACAACTCGAGTAGAAGACCCCCCCCGACGGAAGCAGAAGAGGCTAAGAACGCTCGACGAGATAACGACAGCGACGATTTCATGACTTTTCTCCCTAACACAGGCGAAGACCTAAAACGTGCAGCGTAATGCTCCGGTTTTCGTATTACGGTCTACGGCGTTGTCTACGCCTACGCATTCCCTGCTGCTCTATGAATCGCTTTGCGAATACGCGCGTAGGTACCGCAGCGACAGATATTGGTAATCTCGGCATCGATGTCGGTGTCGGTGGGCTTCGGTGTTTTCTTGAGCAAGGCGGCGGCCGCCATCACCATCCCAGACTGGCAGTAGCCACACTGGGGAACTTGTTCGGCTACCCACGCTTTCTGCACAGGATGGTTGCCATTTGGAGCCAGCCCTTCAATTGTCACAATGCGTTTTCCCGCGGCTCCGGAGACCGGGAATACACAGGCGCGGACGGCTTCTCCATCGACATGCACTGTACATGCACCGCACAAGGCCATACCACAGCCAAATTTCGTCCCAGTGAGACCTAGAACATCGCGCAGCGCCCACAGCAGGGGCATCTCCGGCTTGACGTCGATTTTGTGTTCTTTGCTATTCACTATGAGTGATATCATATGCTCTCCCCTTGCTCCGTGCTCCCTGCTCTTTGCTCCCTGCTATAAGCCCTGGACCGCGGGCATAACGTCACGCGCAAAACGTTGCATGCTGGAGAGCACCTCTCTATGTGGTACGAGACCACCGGGATTAAACCAACAGATGAACTGATTCATCCCACACAGTCTGTGTGCTTCAGTAATTTTACGAATGCAGGTGTCCGGCGAGCCATAGATTCCCATCGTTTGATCGAGATCGTCCCACGTAACGGTGTCGAATCGTTGTCTCACTTCACGCAAATATGTGTAGGAGGCTCCCTGATCTCGTTGTCCAAGTTTTGCCTGGTGGCTGACGGTGCGGAAATAGTGCATCGTGCTATCTTCAACTGTGCGCCGTGCGCGTTCGCTACTGTCTGTGACAAAGAACTTGAATGCCACGGCTACATCTTCTTGAGCGGTCCGATGTCCAGCGTTCTTGAAAGCGTCGCGATACACGGCGATATGACGCGGGAGTTCAGGAAGCGGGTGAATAGTGGCGGCAACAAGGATGGGATGACCATGGATGC
>JAYVFX010001158.1:0-2450 GCA_043772795.1 Deltaproteobacteria bacterium | reverse complement strand
AAGCCCAACGGTGTCTATCCTCGTTCCGTGTCGTAACGAACACGCGACCATTGCATCGTGCATTCGCTCTATTCTTGCCCAGGAACCTCCTGCCGGCGGCTTTGAAGTTATTGTTGCTGATGGGATGTCGGATGATGGCACCCGCACGCTACTGACGCAGATGGCTGCTGAGGAACCGCGACTTCAGGTCATCAACAACCTAGGGCGTATTGTGTCGACCGCGCTCAATGCTGCCCTTAAGGTCGCACGCGGGGAGATCATCGTCCGGCTGGATGCGCATACTCACTATGCGCCGGACTATCTGCGGCAGTGTGTTGCCGTGTTGCAAGAGACCGATGCGGACAACGTTGGCGGTCCTTGGGTCGCGAAAGGGAAGGGGTTTGTCGGTCAAGCCATCGCCCACGTCTTTCACTCTCCGTTTGCGGTTGGTGGCGCACGCGGCCACGATCTTCGCTACGAGGGGCCAGTAGACACCGTATACCTCGGCTGTTGGCCACGGCAGGTATTTGATCGGATTGGCGATTTCGACGAACAACTCGTGCGTAATCAGGATGATGAATTCAACCTGCGTCTGACTCGTTCCGGTGGAAAGGTATGGCAATCGCCGCGTATTCGCAGTTGGTATGAGCCGCGCGAATCACTACGAGTCCTGTTTTCGCAATACCAACAATATGGTTACTGGAAAGTCCGAGTCATCCAGAAACATCGCATCCCGGCGTCCGTACGTCATCTGGTTCCCGGTCTGTTTGTTCTTGCTCTGGGTCTGCTGCCAGTGCTCGCGTTGTGGTGGGTGCCCGCCTTATGGTTTTGGCTAGGCTTCTTGGGTCTTTATGGGGTATGCACCTTTGCAGCTTCGTTGTTCGTTGCAAGGCGGGGAGGCTGGCAGCTCCTACCCATCTTACCTGCGGTATTTGCCTGTTACCACATTGCCTACGGCTGTGGGTTTCTGCACGGCGTCTGGGATCTGGTCATTTGGCGACGGCAGCCGCGTAGCACATATAGTGATCTAACACGAAGATCGCGACAGCATGCCGCTGCACGAACTTCGGTTAGTCGTTAGATGAAGGAGGGTATTGTGACGATGCCGTTTCTCCCGTTTCATGTTCCGGCGATTACAGAAGACGAGATTCAAGCCGTCGTGGAAACGATGCGCTCTGGTTGGTTGACAACGGGTCCGAAGGTCAAACAACTAGAGGGAGATTTTGCCCGCTATGTCGGAAGTCGGTATGCGGTCGCGGTGAATTCGGGTACCGCTGCGCTGCATCTGGCCTTGGATGCAATAGGACTTCGTGCCGGGGACGAGGTCATCTTACCAACCATGACCTTTGCTGCGACAGCCGAGGTGGTGCGCTACTTCAATGCGACCCCTGTCCTCGTGGACTGCCAGTCGGATACTCTCAACATCGATCCTCAACGTATCGAACGCGCAATTACACCGAAAACAAAGGCGATCATTCCCGTCCACTTCGCCGGTCATCCGTGTGATATGGACGCCATCATGGAGATCGCCCGTGCCCATAAGTTGGCTGTGATAGAGGATGCTGCTCATGCATTGCCTGCCCGCTATTACGGGCGGATGGTCGGGACAATTGGGGATATTACCTGTTTTTCCTTTTATGCCACCAAGACCATTACTACCGGTGAAGGCGGTATGGCAACCACAGAGAACCCGGAGTGGGCCGAGCGCATGCGACTGATGAGTCTGCATGGTATCAGTAAGGACGCGTGGAAACGGTATACTGCTGAAGGGTCGTGGTATTATGAAATCCTTTTCCCTGGTTACAAGTACAACCTAACTGATATTGCAGCTGCCATTGGGGTTGAACAGCTAAAGAAATGTGACGCGTTCTGGGTACAACGCCAGCACTATGCCACGTGTTATGGAAAAGCGTTCCGCGATGTTCCCGGTATCTCGGCGCCTCAAGGCGCGGACTGTGGGCAGCATGCCTGGCATCTCTATGTCATCCAACTAGAACTTGAGCGACTGAGGATAGACCGCAACCACTTCATCGAGCTCCTCAAGGAGCACCAGATAGGGACGAGCGTCCATTTCATTCCACTACACTTGCACCCGTACTATCGCGACCTCTATGGGTATCGTTGCGAAGATTTTCCCCGCGCCAGTGCTGCATATGATCGCATCCTCTCATTGCCGATTTACCCACGCCTCACATCTGCTGACGTGCAACGCGTCATTGGCGTGGTCAGCTCCCTGGTCAAGGAATACCGACGATGATGAAACGGGCAATTGATGTCGGAGGCGCATTAGTCGGACTTGCACTCTTGGCCCCACTCTTTGTGATTGTTGCTGTGTTCGTTAAGCTCGACTCGTCAGGACCCGTCTTCTTTCTGCAAGAACGAATCGGTCGTAAGTTTCGCCCGTTTTGGATCTATAAGTTTCGGACGATGGTCGCTGATGCGCAGCAGCGCGGTCGAGCGATAACTGTGGG
>JAYVFX010001157.1:0-2050 GCA_043772795.1 Deltaproteobacteria bacterium | reverse complement strand
CCCGTTGACAAACGCAGGCTCGGCCCAGGATGTAGAACCGAGTCCAGAGAGTAGAGCGGTAAGGGCAAGAGGTAACCAAGAAGGTCGCATGAATGGGAGCCTCCTTTCTTAAGATGGCTGCCTTATATTTTGTGTGACAGCCGCACTTGTAGTTTCCTTGCCTCGACAAATAGCCGGTTCCTGCAACAGCAAGATTACGATTGTGTTGTATTTTTATGACAACTCACCAGTATGAAACGATTAAGTAAGAACTGGGTGGCAGGGGTGCCCTTCGCTATCGGCAGTCACTCAACTTTCGCACTTCTGTCGACTTCCCGCAAAATATGGGATCCGCTAGGCTAGTATCCGCACCAAAAGTTAGCTATACTGAGCTCTATTGATGAAATAATGAACCGCGAGCAAGCTTCTTTCTCCCTACTGCAAGATGCTCCGCTCAGGAGCGGGCCCTCTGGTTGCCTAGATCCGAGTCCCACGTTCCCTAGGTTCTTTCACTAACCAACACCTGTAGGTTCCACGCCTACAAGGCCCATCCGTCTGTGTTACTGGGCATCACAGACAAGGAGAGAGTAGTTTGACCATGTTTTCTGAACTCGGGCTTTTGCCCGAACTGTTACGCGCCGTGCGTGACGCAGGGTACGACACCCCAACGCCGATCCAAGAGCAAGCCATTCCCGCGGTCCTCCGCGGCGATGATGTCCTGGCCTGTGCCCAAACCGGCACCGGTAAAACCGCCGGGTTTCTGCTTCCTATCCTGCAACACCTGGCGCAAGGTACGCCGGGGCGCTTGCGTGCCCTCGTGCTGACCCCCACACGGGAGTTAGCCGCTCAGATTGGTGAAAACGCCCGTACGTATGGTAAATATCTACGCACCCGTTCGACGACGGTCTTCGGCGGGGTTAGCCTGGGACCGCAAATCCAACGGCTACGGTCTGGCGTAGATCTGGTGATCGCTACTCCAGGACGGCTCCTCGACCATGTCGAGCGTGGCAACGTACGGTTCGATGACCTTACGGTTCTCGTTCTGGATGAAGCACACCATATGCTTGATCTCGGCTTCCTTCCTGATGTGCGTCGGCTGCTCCGTACTATGCCTGCCAAACGTCAGACCCTCATGTTCTCAGCCACCATGCCTACTGAGATTGAGCGTCTTGCTCATGAGACGCTACGGTCTCCAGTCGTCATTGATGTCGGTCGCCGGACAACACCGGTCGCAGCCGTGCGTCAAGTGCTCTACTCCGTAGAAGCTGAACAGAAGCGCAACCTACTCTGCCATCTGTTAGAGAACGGACATATGCGACAGGTACTCGTGTTCACGCGCACCAAGGTTCGTGCAGACCGTCTAACACGACATCTGGAGCAAAACGGCCGTCGCGTAGCAACACTACACGGGGGTAAAAGCCAGGGAGCACGCACGCAAGCGCTGAGCGGTTTTCGCAATGGTAAGGTCGAGGTCTTAGTGGCGACGGACATTGCAGCCCGTGGTCTCGACGTCGACGGCATCTCTCACGTTGTGAATTTTGATGTCCCGGCGACGGCGGAAGAGTACGTGCATCGCATCGGTCGTACGGCACGGGCAGAAGCAACTGGCGATGCCATCTCGCTCGTCTCAGCCGATGAAGTTGGACTTGTTCGTACGATTGAGCGTGGCATTGGCAGCCTGATCCCTCACCAGATCGTCAAAGGATTCGCACCTACCATCGACCACTTGCAAGCGTCAGCACGACCCGCCACGTCCCATGCCGCACGCATTGCGAGCGGTACGATGCGGCACTTCGGCCCGCGTCGTCGAGCGCAACGGGCTTCCTAAACTATGACGGTCACATAATCTTCACAATTCTGCCATCTCTATGTAAAACAGAGATGCGATGCTTCACGTTATGGAGGGACTGCCTAACGTGAAGCGTATCCTTATTATCGAAGACGAACGCCACATTTCTCAACTTATTGCCTATAACCTCTGCGAAGTAGGCTACCAGATCGCAACAGCTTTTGACGGAGCCGACGCGCTCGCCCAGGTAGAACAGTTCGCGCCACATCTCATTACACTCGA
>JAYVFX010001156.1:0-7215 GCA_043772795.1 Deltaproteobacteria bacterium | reverse complement strand
ACCGGATGCGCCGTTTCCAAGCGGGGGAAAAGTTCCCTTCGCTCTTTACATTCGACCTTCTCCATCATAATGGCACCCCCGTACACATCGAAGCACGAGTGCGCGCTATCAATGACAAGAATGGCTCGCCTATTGGATTTCAAGGAGTTTACCGAGACATCGCGAAGCGAACATCAGCAAAAAATACGACGTTCACCACACAGACTACCTCCACAGAGTCGACTGTTCCTCCGTGGGTCCTCTCTCCCACTCAACCTGTGACAAATACCCCAGCAAACTACCCAACAGGGTACTCACCGTTGTCACAACGGACTTCCTCGACGTCAGCTCCTGTGTCACAAGAAACCATAGAGAGTCACAACAGTATTGCTCTCGCATCCCAGGATGCGCCTCCAGTTTTGCCATCCGCGGCTCTGCCCTCAGTCTCACCACCTCTATCTGCAGATGAAGGGCAGCCTGGCGCTTCTCCTGCTCCACAGTTCCGGTTTGCCAACACAACGGGAGATGTCTCTGCGCCACACTCCTCTTCCAGCTCTCTGTCTGAGCGGTCTGAATCCTCCACCGCCTCGTCCCCATTCACTGCTACTGCCGACCGCCAGAAGAGCGACGAACGAGCAGGGAAAGTTGTGCCCTTTCCTACAAGTGTCTTTTCGGGACCCATCGGCACCGTGCCTCCGCAGCTTGGCAGTGCATCGTCGCAGCAAATGATGAACCTCGACGAAGCGCTCGACCGCGTCGATGGCGATCGTGAGTTGTTAGGCGAAATGGCGGAAGTATTCCTTGATGAGTATCCGCTGTTGTTGGTGACCATGCAGGACGCACTTTCGCACGGCAATGCTCAGACCCTCACGTACGCTGTACACACATTGAAAGGATCGGTCGCTAATTTCGCTGCTGCGAATGTATTTGAAGCTTCCTTGAAATTGGAAAAAATCGCGCGGCAAGGAAACCTGAGACAAGCCCGGACTGCTCTTGCTGAATTGGAGGCAGAGCTCGCACGCCTTGCGCCACTACTTACCACCCTCAAGATGGAGGCAGCAGCGTAGAGAACACGATCCTCTGCTGCGCTCGAGAAAGAGGCTATTGAGTTGTCATGCCTGGTGAAGACATCTCCCCTATCGAATCTCCTACGACCTCCGTCCCAACACCGCCGTCTTTGCGCACACCGTTTTTGTCTGTCCTCCTGGCGATCGGGGTGGCAGGAGCTCTCTACGTAACCGGACTCTCTGTCTTCTCCAGCACCATATTCCTCATGGTTCTTATCAGCGTAGTCGTGCTGCTTGCCGGGATGGCAGCTCGCCGTCCCCCTCAAGAAGAAGCATCGCCACCCTTTGCCGCTCAACAAAGCCACATCACGACGTCCCAGACACCTCCCGTGCAGTCCTTGACCTCCGCTATACCACTTGGGAGCCAGACCGCAGACGGCCACAGCGTCAACGTACCAGCAGCTCAACAGATCGATTTCAATTTACGCACGGCCGTCGAAGAGACAGTTGCTCGTTTCACCAACACCGCAAAGGAAAAGGGAGTCGATCTTTCTTGTCTCTTCTCTTCCGACAGTCCTGTCCCATTTCGTGGGGATCCCAGTAATCTCCGGATCATCTTAATGAACGTGCTCGACTATGCACTGACGCATACAGCTCCTCACGAAATCACCGTGCGATGCGTCCTCCGAGAACAGACGGCGACTCATGCGACTTTCCGCTTCTCTGTCTCCAGCCTGAGTTCGGCTACCTCCACTCTCGTCACATCTGCCATTGCCGCAACGGAATCTCAAACCCAGAAATTCATTTCCCTCCCTTTCGGTGAGGAGAGTGGAATCGCGACGAGCACCTGGCTGGTCAAGGCCTTGGGTGGACAACTCAACATGGAGAGAAGTCCGAACGTCGGTACCACGATCTGGTTTACTTTGCCCCTGGAGAAGCAACCGCCAAAAATTTTCCCCGCTCTCTCTCCTCGTACGAATCTCTCGGGGATACGCGTACTCGTCGTCAGTGACGACTTCGCCCTGTCGGAGGAGGACATCGTGACGTGGGGACTGACGAGTCATCACTTCCCTCGTTCTTCTGACGTCTGGCCGTTGTTGACAGCAGCCACCGATATTGGTGAAGCTTATCAGGTTGTCGTGTTACATTGTCAGCGACTTGACACCCAGGCATTGGACTTCGCCGCTCATATGCGTCAAACCGATACGCTGGCAGCAACACGACTGGTGTTTATCACAAATAGTGGAAGAAAAGGTGACGCCCGCCAGGTTCGCCAGGCAGGCTATGACGCATACCTGACCTCTCCTGTTTCTTCCGCTCTTCTCTTTGAGTGCCTCACCACAGTCCTGGGTCAACCTTCGTACCCGCTCGCGCCCCACTTACCCCTTGTTACACGCTATACCCTGGCAGAAACACGCATGCGTGGCCGTGCCCGCATCTTGATTGTTGATAGTAGCCTTCCCGAGCAAAAATACGCCGCGCGGCTCGTTGAAGCATTGGGGTATCGCTCCGATATCGCGACGACTGCTCGCGAGGCCATCGAAGCCAACACGCGGCTCCCATATGCCGCCGTATTATTACCGACGCAAATGCCAGGGATTGATGGTATCGCTGCAGCAATCCAGATTCGCCAACATGACCACCAGGAAGGAACCTATACCCCGCTGATCGGTGTGCTCCAATCGCGGGACGAAGACGAACGTGAACAATGCCTCGCCGCAGGTATGGATACCGTCATAGATAAACCATTGCTGTCGGAACGGCTCAAAGCAGCCATCAATCACGCGTATAGTTCGGCGACCAAACAGCGGGAATCTGTCACGGTAGCGTCACGTAAAGAAGACCAGGGACTGGAAGTCAACTTACACGACGCGTTAGCAGGTATCGAAGGCGACAAGGAATTGTTTGATGAGATGACCTTACTTTTTCTGAGCGAGTACCCAAAGTCCCTTGCCAAGATGCATGAGGCAGTCACACGACAGGATGCTCACGCACTCGCGTACAGTGCAAGTGCACTCAAGAGCGCTTTGGGCAACTTCGCAGCCACCAAAGCCCTGGACACCACATACCGCCTGGAGCTCATGGGTCGACACGGCGAGATCTCCCTTGCCCCCTTGGCTCTGGTTGATCTCGAAAAGCAACTGTCACGCTTACGCGCACTGCTAACCGACTTTCGGCTCCATGCTGCGGCCTGAATGGAAAGTAGACAAGAATAAAGGGATTATATCGGCCACTCCTCTAGCCGATACGACATGTCCCAAAAAAGATATTCATAACGAGCGCTGGTCGAGAAAATTTCTTGCAGTCGCTCATCACTCACAGTTCCATCCAGAGAATCGAGTAGTTCACGTAACCATCCAGCCAACGCCGCAAACTCCGGCGAGGCATACATCTCAATCCATTGACTATAGAAAGGGGCCGCTGTCGGCTTGCCCCGTTTTGCCAGCGACTGGCCAATATCACAGTAGCCCCACTGACACGGCAAGAGTGCAGCGACCACTTCCGCGAGGTCGCCCAGCGCAGCAACACGCACCAAGTGACGTGTATACGCATAGGTCGTCGGAGCTGCCTTCGTCTTTGCCAGTGCCTCAGCACTGATCCCACATTGAGCCGCAAATTCACGGTGCAGCGCCATCTCACGGTTCAGTGTGGCATCAAGCAGATTGGCAAATCGCCCCATCGTATCCAGATCCGGGGCCTTCGCTGTCGCCAACGCGAGCAAGCGACTGTATTCGATCAGGAATACATAGTCCTGGCACATGTAGAAGCGGAAATTCTCTAACGGTAAGGTGCCGTCACCAAGGCCAGTCACAAACGGATGGGTTACGACCTTCTGCCAAATAGGAGATGCCTCCTGGTAGAGTCGATCAGTGAGTTTCATGCGCACAGGGTAGCCGGTCTTACACAGCGAGACTAGCAGCACCTAGCGGGATAGATACGACACGCAGCGCAGAATTCGGGAAAAGGGAAGAACGCCGTCTGCTAACCGCTTGTCTTTCATCGATTATGTCACTAGATGTTTTACAGTATTTTTGAAAATTCTTTTTCTCTCCAAGTTTGAGAACTTCATTTCAGCACTGCTGCCGGCACGGCATCTTTGTGAAATATTAGGTTGTTACTGATATTATATCGGGTATTTACCGGTTAATTTTTTAGTAATTTTCCGTTTCCTTTAGGTATTAGAGGTCTCATTTTACATTGACTTTTGGGATTTATACAGAAAATTGCTTGACTCCGGAAAATTTAGACCTTAATAAACATCGCTGTCAGACAAGTATCGACTTCGTTTGTCAGACATACTCCCGGTGCCGTAGGGGCTTAGCGGGGGTGATGGCGACCCACCACGCTCACAAAGACTGCAGAAGGAGTTCGGTAATGTCCACCGTCGTTCGACAGGATTGTGCTACCCACACAGCGCGCGTTCCGCACCGTCCCGTGTTGTTTTCTTTCTCTTGGGTCTTCCTACCTTTCTTGGTGCTTCTGTTCGCTTGGCCACCGGCCGTGCAGGCCGCCGTCCGTATCACCAGCATTGCGCCCTCGTGCGTGAACGTCGGCGAGCAGGTGGTGTTGACCGGCAGTGGTTTTGGCGCACAGAATGTGACGGTGAAAGTCAATACGCTAACGGCTACAGTAATTAGCGCCACCGGCAATCGCGTCACCTTTCTCGTGCCGACCGGAGTGACTCCAGGTGTCGCCACCGTGACCGCAACCAATCCCGGCGGGCAGAGTGGCAGTATTGCGTTGCGTATCCGAAACGCCGTCGAAATCTGTGCGAACGGCATCGATGACAATTGTAATAACATCATCGATGATCCGGCGTCGTGTTCCACGACCAACCATCCCCCTGTATCAAACGCAGGAGCAGATCAAACCAGTCCCGTCGGCAGCACCCTCCAGCTCACTGGCACCGGCTCCAGTGACCCCGATGGTAATGCGCTCAGCTATCAATGGACGGTGCTCAGCAAGCCCAGCGGCAGTACCGTGGCACTCGTCAATCCGATAACCGCCACGCCCAGTCTGACGTTAGACAAGGCTGGTGCGTATACCGTGCAATTAACCGTCAGTGATGGCAGTCTCAGTAGCACTGACACGGTAGTACTGTCCACAAGTAACAGCAGCCCGGTGGCCAATGCAGGACCCGACCAGACCGGACAAGTCGGCTTGACGATCGCTCTGGATGGTTCCAACTCCTCAGATGTCGATGGCAATGCTTTAACCTACCAGTGGAGTCTATTCTCAGCTCCCACGGGCAGCACGGCTGCACTGGTTGATCCCACCAGCGTGACTCCCACTCTCACGCTCGATGCGTTTGGTCCCTATGTCGTGCAATTAGTGGTCAATGACGGAGCCGTGAATAGTGCACCCGATACGCTGACGATCAACACGCTGAACAGCCCGCCGACTGCCAATGCGGGACCAGACCAGAGTGGGCATGTCGGGGAGACCATCGTCCTCGATGGCACGGCCTCGCACGACCCCGACGCCAATGCGTTGATTTATCAGTGGAGTCTCGTCGGCAAACCCAGTGGGAGTACCGCGGCATTGCAGAATCCCAGCACCGCGCAGCCGGGGTTGACGATCGACAAAGCCGGAACCTATGTCGCCCAGCTTGTTGTCAACGATGGGTTAGTCAATAGCGCGCCAGACAGTGCCACGATTAGCACGCTCAACTCCAAACCTGTCGCCAAGACTGGGGCGGATCAGAGTGCGACGATCGGCACGACCATCACGTTGGATGGCAGTGGCTCCTCCGATGTCGATGGCAACCCGTTGACCTACCACTGGAGTATCACTACCAAACCAGTCGGCAGTGTGGCCACGCTCAGCAATCCCACGAGTCTGACGCCGAGCTTTGTGATCGACAAACCCGGCACCTATGTCGTGCAACTGATCGTCCATGATGGCACGGCCCCGAGTGAGCCAGGGACGATCACGGTCAGCACGCTCAATTCCAAGCCCGTGGCTCATGCCGGGACAGATCAGCATGGCACGGTGGGTACGACGATTACGCTCAATGGCAGTGGGTCAAGCGATGTCGATGGCGATCTACTGACATACACCTGGAGCATCATTGCCACGCCAGCGGGGAGTACGGCAACCCTCTCCGACCCGGCCGCAGTCGAGCCCAGTTTCGTGCTGGATAAGCCCGGCACGTACACCGTGCAACTGACGGTCAACGATGGGCTAGTGGATAGCGATGCGGTCACCGTGACGATCAGCACGGTCAACTCCAGACCCAGCGCCCGTCCTGGACCAGACCAGCACGGTGTAGTTGGCACGACGATCACACTGAATGGCAGTGCGTCGAGTGACGTGGATGGGGATGTGTTGACGTATCAGTGGAGTCTGACCAGCAAGCCGACTGGGAGCACGGCCACGCTCCAGAGTGCGACCAGTGTGAGCAGTAGTTTCGTGCTGGACAAACCAGGGACCTATATCGCGCAGCTCATCGTCAACGATGGACACCTCGACAGCGAGCCAGTTACGGTGACCATCACAACGCTCAACAGCAAGCCCGTAGCCAATGCAGGTCCAGATCAAGAAGCGTTGGCGGGGCAGATCGTGCACCTCACTGGCAGCGGGTCACACGACGCCGACGGTGATTCACTCAGCTTCTTCTGGTCACTCACCGTGATCCCTACTGGAAGTAGCACCGATGTGGTCGATCCGAACTCACTGACGCCAAGTTTCGTACCTGATGTTGCGGGCACGTACGTCGTACAACTGATCGTCAACGACGGGCATCTCGATAGTGAACCGGATACAACGACTGTCACCATCACCGTACCGCCGGATAACACGCCACCTACACCGGCTGATTTGAGTAAGATCACCGTCAGTGGAATCACGAACGGCCAAGTCACGGTGACCGGTGCGGCGGGCAGTGTCGAGAGCCGGGCACAGGTGAAAATTACCAACACGCGGACCAGTCAGCTCGTGACTGTCACTGCTGGTGCAGATGGCAGTTTCAGTGTGCAGGTTGCTGCGCAGGCGGGAGATACGCTGTCGATCACCATGCGTGATGCAGCGGAAAATACGAGCCCGGCACGAACGGTACAAGTCGTCGCTGCCGTCCAGGTGGCCATTACGTCTCCGGTTCAAGGGGCGTTCATTGCGCTGAACCGCACGCGGGTGACCGGTACTGTGCAAGGGCCTGCTTATACACGTGTGGTCGTGAATGGGCTGACGGCGCTTGTCTATAATGGCACCTTCGTCGTCGACAATGTCC
>JAYVFX010001155.1:0-3439 GCA_043772795.1 Deltaproteobacteria bacterium | reverse complement strand
AGTCCGAAAAGACTCGCGTGAGGAGAAGGCCAATGGCTGGCAAACGGCGACAAAGGTGGGACGAACGACCTGCCGTACCAGAAACGCAGGAACAGCAAGTTGTACCACGTCTCTCCAGTGACACAGCAGTCCGCGTCGGCGAAAGTGACATAGAGAAGATGGAGCCGCACAAAGAAACAGCCAGTGAAGGTGAGACTGGAACAATCGTAGAAGTGCAGCAAGAACAACCATTAACACGTAAAGGGGAATCAGCAAACGAAGCTTGTCCATGCACCACAGTGACATCATTGCGAGTCAGTGCATCGTGAACCAAGCCAATCTCACGTTGGATCACCCGCCCGACATGGCCAACCAATTCCTGCATAGTCGGACGGACGCGACTTCGTGCAGCAAATGGGTCTGTCAATTCGAGGCCTGGTCGCGAGTACACTCTGCGCACGGCTTCACGAAACGTTTTTGAGGGAATCGTGCCAGTGTCGACACAGACACCGCCAACAAAGCGCTGCTTTTCAACGACTGCCACCTTCTTCCCAAGTTTGGCGGCCGGAATAGCAGCGCGCTGCCCGGCGGGGCCACTGCCAATACAGATCAGATTATATTCATGGTGCTCCATTGTGTATCCCTACTGAGTTCAGTGCCGGACAAATTCCAGTTGTGGATATTCACGAGAACACGAACCCAGGATTCCTTCGTGCGACACGCTTTGTTTCCAAACGATCCCGCTATGCTCGACATATACTGCCCAACCTGCATTTTCTCCTGGACGAACAGTCATAATGTGCACCTGCGCGCCCAAAAGATCCTCGAAGCGACTTTTGACGAGTATTATCACTTCGTGTGTTTTCATCATTGACATAAACCCTCCACTGGTTTCATCGAGATTGTCTCGTGACTTGAGAAAGAGTAAAGGCATTCTTCTTTGTATTTGTTACAGCAGTGTGGCATTGAGATGAAAAAATAAGGAACCCTGTCAATGAAACGCAGCAGAATTGTTCGGGCACGCAGATGAGTAGCGTTTCACTCTTTCGTCATTAGTCCTTCACGATGACGTAGGAAGGGACGCGTCTAATCCTCTAAACACTCAACACTGCGAGGAGGACGACATCATGAACATGAACGACTATATGATCGAAGGAATCTATCCGAGCAAAAATTTGGAGCAGGCATGGGCTGAAATCCGCGAAGGTCAATTACCACCTATCGCATGGGGGGGGCTCCGTACCCGACTCCGACAAGTGACTCGCGAAGAGCAACTCGGGGAGCCGTTGCTTGTGATTGTGGCGTTTGGCGTAGTGGGCTGGTATGTGTTCTGGCTGTATGAGGCACTGCAGAACTTTACAATTATCCCATTGCCATAAAAGGTGAGCCGAGAGTACAGGCGGGGAGATAACGCCTCACTCTCGGCTCGTATGTTCGGAGGGTGAACACACACGGGTCAGCGATTGGCCTCAACAATTTCCGGTATGAAACTAAACAGCTCCGGATTTTTCTCATCAACAATCCCACGTACCCAATGCACATCTGGTGAGCCGAAGGTCTCGACGCGGGTAAAGTTGGTCAGTCGCAAAGTTCGGTTGCCGTTCGGATCGATCGGCTGGGGAAGTGGCTTGTCAATACGGAAGTGGTGTGAATCGCCGTGCACGAGGGCAACAGGCTTCCCGAAAGCCTGGGTTTCGCGTTCTAGTGCTGCCAGAAAGCTATTGTAGCCATCAAGGTTACTATCGGTCAGCGGAAAAACGAACATGTCTGCTTGCAGGGCAAGACGAACGCCACGCAGATTGTTTTGTGTCGCAAATACAAAGGCTTCGTGCAACCATGCGAGATTCGCTTGATTGCGTTCGGTTGCTTCTGCTTGATTCGCCGCCTTTTGTTGGTCGGACAGCGTCGACGCATACGGTGGAAAGTTGTTGTTACTACCGGGGATGTTGAAACCAACAAACAAGACATTACCATAGGTCCAACGAACGTTCTCGCGAAACTTGGCATACTGTGGATTCTCGCTTTGGCGAGTCAGTGGAAGGACTTTCTTTCCCAAACTCGTATTCCCTTGCGTAAAGATGCTCCGCAGTTTGGTCAATCTTTCCAGTGGATCAAAATGTCCGGCGGCAGTGCGGTGGCAATCGGTCCATTCGTTGTCACCAAAGAGATACACGAAGGGATGTTGAGAGCTCTGGAACAAGTTGTAACGATCGAGAAAGGTAGCATCATCACATAATGATGAGCCGCTTTTGAAATCGCCATCGTGAATGACGAACGCGATCTTGGCAGCATCGAGTTCTGCCGTCAGATGCGGAACTTTCGCAGCTTGAGTCGCGTCATATGGATGATCGCCAATCAGAGCGAAGGCGAATGTATTTTTACCCGACTCACGCTCGTTATCATCCTCAGAGCGGCGTGAGTCTGCGCGTACAGCCATGCAGAGCATTACTGCCAAGACAACAGAGGCAATCGTAGCAAAACAAAAAACTTTCCGCATACGCTTTTCCTTCTGTGACTATGCATATGACGGCTTACGGCATATCGTAACTACGCATCAAGGTCTGTTCGTTGTTTCTTCGTCCTCACTCATTCTCGCATTCGGGAACAAACGATCGAATCCGTTGAGGCACGAAGTTCTGCAGGTCATTATTGTCAGATGGTGTCGCCTCAGTAGACGACGTTCTCCCAGCTGAAGACCCCAGGTGAGTGGGGATCGATAGTCAGCCGCAACCACTCTCGGGGCGTGTTCGTCGAGCCTTGGACAGTGATACGTGTGAGGTTCGGGACAGCTTGAGTGCCGTGGATTAAACCCAAGGGACTGTTCGGATTCGCGAGCGGCGTATCTGAGCCATAGAGGTGCGAGTCCCCATTGATGAGCAGCACCGGTCGACCGAAGTGCACGGCAAGATCCGCTAGCTCATGCACAAAGGGCGTGTAAGCGCTGAGAGCTGCGGTTGTGTCCCACATGTCTGCTTGAATGCCGATGACCACCGCTTTGGCTTCTTCTTCTGCTGCCTCCTCGAACGCCGCTTTCAGCCAGCGGCTGTTTGCCGCAGTACGCTCGGCAACTTCCTGCGCCCGGGCCGCTTCGTTTAAGAACGGGGGACCAACGAACGGGTTTGTTGAGTACGGTGGGTTACCGGGTACGGTCTTTGATCCACCACTCCAGGGAAGCGTATCATTGTTCGAGCCGGGGACATTCAAGGTCGCAAAAACTACTTGTGACTGTTCCCACATTACGTTCTCGACAAATTGCGCGTCGGTTGGATAGTTTCGATCAAAGTGTTGGGCTTGGGTGCGCACGCGTTTTTTGCGCCCTCCTAACGTGTAACCTGGGTTAGCAAAGAACAAGTTGCGAACGGCCGCCAGCTCGTTGAGTGGAGCGCCGCTGGTTCCCTGGTTGGTCTTGTGACAATCGCTCCATTCGTTATCGCCCGGCGTATACACGACCGGATCATTG
>JAYVFX010001154.1:0-14781 GCA_043772795.1 Deltaproteobacteria bacterium | reverse complement strand
AGCTCATTCGTGCTGCCGCTCAGAGCCCATAGATCCCCGAACGTATTGCGAAGTCACTGAATCACAGGATGTTTACCTCAGGTTATTGAGAAGTTACGTTTCTCCCTGAAAACCAAAACTGTGGGATGCGTCCAGCTAACGGCTAGGCATGGGTTCCAAACTTAAGCTTCCCACTCTCTGATTTCCCCTAAACAAGACGCTTGAAGGTTCCCTCTCCCCTCGTGGGAGAGGGATAGGGTGAGGGGGCCAGTGGAAGAAACACCCTGTTCACCCTCTCCTTTATCCTCTCCCATCAAGGGAGAGGATAGAGACAGAGCGGCTCGCGCTTAAGTTGTGACTGTGACGGCTTGGCCTCGCTTCTGAAGGATATACGGATCACCACCACTGCGGGCACTGCTAATGATACCGTTGATATCGTACTGATACCCGATGAGAGTTTCAGCAAACCACACATCTTGCCCTTCTTCTGAAGGCAGCGCGTAGTTTGCTATTTGCTATCTGAAGAAAAGAGAAAAGACTTGCTGTACCCGCGTTTTCGCGTCACAATGCTGCACGTAAAGGGATGCTATGCGGAACTGGCGCGCACGACTGACTCCAGCTCAACAACGTGTGTACGATCGCAGTGCAGAAATCTCCTCTGTGCCGCTCAGTCCAACACCGCAACTTTTTTCGACAACGCAGACATTAGAAGCAGCACTCGCGGCAGAAGAAGATCACCGCGTGCAGTCGCTCGCCCAAACTGTGGTCAATCTCATCTGCGCATGCCTCAGCGTGCGGACAATACGGGTCGAGGTACAAGGCGTTCGTCCCTCGAATCGACGCGGCGAACTGCACGGGCTGTATACGCAATATGCTGGCGGAAGTGAGAACGACTCGATTCAAGTCTGGATGCGCACGGCGAAACGCGGGCAGGTGGCCGCCTTTCGCACCTTTCTACGAACATTGCTGCACGAAGTGTGTCATCACCTCGACTATGTCTATTTTGACCTGCGCGATTCGTATCACACTGAAGGCTTCTTCCAGCGCGAGTCGAGTTTGTTCTACACTGTCACCAAGCAACCTGTCGCAAACACAGCTGAACAACGACCGAAGCAATCACTCTCGTCAATGGTAGAGACGATATTAGCCGATCGCCACCAAACGGAAAAATGATTATGACTGTCGCTCTTTCTATTCACTTCCCCCAGAATCAGTCCGTCCTGACCACTGGCCTTGGATCTCCGTCAGACGCTCGCGCGCGCCAGGGTAATTAGCGTCGTAACGCAACGTCTCACGATACTCTTCGGCAGCTTCGCGGGTGTCTCCCGAAGCAGCGTAGACATCCGCAAGCTCGGCATGCGCACGTGGGCTTTGTGGACACATTCGTAAGCCGCGTTGATAAAGCGCAACCTTGCGGTCGGGATCATCCGCATCCTTGGCTCGGACAAAAATCGGTCGCGCTTGCCGACACGCTTGCTCGTCGCGCTTCAACATCCGTTTCGGTGGCGGACCAACCTCTCCTGACGCACGGCGAGTTTCATGATTTGGTCGTAGGATCTCCGCCTGTCGTTGCAGCGTCTCAAATCGTTCGGCTGAGGACGGGTGCGAAGAAAAGAACCCTGCATTGGCAGTTTCAGGAATCTCCTCAGCCATACGCTGCATCACATACGCAGCCACAATGGGGTCATAGCCAGCATCATAGGTGTAACGGAGACCAACCGTGTCGGCTTCACGCTCTTGATCTTGGTTAAAGTGGTTGAGAAACATTTTCCCCGCCAACCCAGTCACGACGTCGGCTCCAGGAATAAACGAGCCGGCAATGACACTGCCGAGATTAAGAAGCACGTTGTTCATCGACCCCCGCGCCACATGTCCTTGTGTCAAATGAGCGACCTCGTGCCCGAGGATCATTGCCAGTTCATCGTCGGAATGAACGAATTTCATCAACCCTTCGGCAACAATAATTTTGCCATACGTGGTTCCGGCGTTTACCGATTGCTCTCCTCCGGCCAGAATAATATTAACCTTTGGTGCCTTAGGGACTGCTTGCAAAACTCGACGTGAGACTCGATCAAGCTGAAGCAACATGCGGCGATACTCGGTACGTTGCGCGGGTGGGAGATCGCCTAGTGCCGCTTCGAGATCATCACGGGTATTGCGCTGAGCGAACGCAAAAGACCACGGCAAGAACGAGAGACACACCAGAGCGCCGATAAGCTGACGTATCATCATTTTCTCCTTCCCTTATGCTATAGTGCCTCACGAGAAAGAACACAGCAATTGGAGAGGGGACGCGTATGCCACAGTGGGTGTATGTCAATGAGATCGGCAAACACGAAGGGCAAGAAGTCACGTTAAAAGGCTGGCTGTACAACAAACGGTCGAGCGGTAAGCTGCATTTTCTCCAGCTCCGCGATGGTACCGGCACCATCCAGTGTGTGGTCTTTAAGGGCGATGTCAACCCAGAACTGTTTCAGCTCGTTGATCACCTCGCGCAGGAATCGTCGTTCACCGTCACTGGCACTGTGCGCGCCGATGCGCGCTCGCCGCTGGGGTTTGAGCTCTCAGTTAAGGATTTGCACATCTTGCAAGAAGCGCACGATTACCCCATTACGCCCAAAGAACATGGCGTGGCCTTTCTCCTCGATCACCGACACCTATGGCTCCGCTCGTCTCGCCAGCATGCACTCCTCCGCGTCCGTAGCGAGATCATCAAAGCGTGCCGCGATTATTTTGATAACAATGGCTTCACTCTCCTTGATGCACCGATCTTTACTCCCGCAGCATGCGAAGGAACGACTACCTTGTTCCCGGTCGACTATTTTGGTGACACCGTCTATCTCACCCAAAGTGGGCAATTGTATATGGAAGCCGGGGCAATGGCGTTCGGTAAAGTGTATTGCTTTGGCCCGACATTTCGCGCAGAGAAATCCAAAACGCGCCGTCACTTGACGGAGTTTTGGATGATTGAACCAGAAGTTGCCTATTGTGACCTCAATGGTGATATCGATCTCGCCGAAGATTTTATCGTCTACGTGATACAACGAGTTCTGACGAACCGACGCCAGGAACTTACGTCGTTAGAACGAGACTTGACCAAACTCGAACAGGTACAAAAACCATTTCCGCGTATCAGCTATGGAGAAGCCATTGAACTACTGCAGAAGAAAGGCATCGATATTCAATGGGGAGCCGATTTTGGTGGTGACGATGAAACGGTCATTTCCGAATCGTTCGATCGACCGGTCATCATTCATCGCTATCCGACTGAGAACAAAGCCTTCTACATGAAAGCCGATCCAGAAAACCCGAAAGTCGCGTTGTGTATGGACGTTCTTGGACCAGAAGGATACGGAGAGATTATTGGTGGTGGGCAACGTGAAGACGATCTTGTGGTCTTGCAGCAGAAGATCCACGCGCATGGGTTACCAGAGGAAGCGTTCTCGTGGTATCTCGATCTACGCAAATATGGCTCCGTTCCGCATGCTGGCTTCGGTATGGGAATCGAACGCATGGTCTCGTGGCTCTGTGGGTTGCATCACGTGCGCGAAGCAATTCCATTTCCGCGGATGTTGGAGCGCGTCACCCCGTAAGCAGGAGGAGTTGAGGCGCGACCAGTTGCACCTCTCCAAAACGTATCGAATTCTGCCCGGGCTCAGTTAAGCGTGAGATCTTCCCGAAGCGCCCGTACTAACGCGATGTTATCCGTGTGTCCTGTACAGCTGGCAGTGATCTCCCCATAAATCGGACGACCGAGAAGATACAGGTCGCCCATCAAATCCAGAATTTTGTGGCGCACTAATTCATCGGGGAAACGGAGCGGAGGGTTTATCACTCCCTGTTCGCCAATGAGGATACAATTATTCAGTCTCCCTCCGTTGGCAAGCCCCATCCGCTCAAGCATTTGGATGTCCTTCACAAAGCCAAAGGTCCGCGCAGGAGCAATGACCTCACGATAGCTTTGCGCGTCACGATGGACATAATAGTATTCCTGACTTCCAACAGGTTCTGGATATTGCAGTGTATAGTGCACGGCGAAGTGTTCGGCCGGCTCGATCTGCAAGAATTTACCTGACTGTGGGTCCCCCACACAGTACGTTTTGTGAATGCGCACGGGCTCGATCTTCTCTGCTTGCTCAACAACACCCGCATCTTCAAGCAATTGGCAAAACTCGAGTGCCGACCCATCAAGAATCGGAATCTCCCCTTGCATTTTGATCAACACGTTCGTGAGCCCGTAGGAATGCAAGGCCGACATCAGATGTTCGATCGTCTGGGCCACAACTCCGTCTCGACAGAGACTCGTCGCATAGCCCGTCGAGTCGACGTACTCCACCGCCGCCGGAATCGTCACATCTGGAGCAGAAATCGCGCTAAAAATGATTCCGCTCCCCGGCGGTAATGGATGAAGAATGACACCAGTACGCACTCCAGAATGGAGCCCGTGCCCATGAATGACGACACTCTGTTTAATCGTTCGTGCCTGTCTCTGTTGCTGCCGATACGGAATCGCGTAGGTTTCTTCAATGACAGTTGTCGTACCGTTTTCCGTGAGGCCCTCAACGCTCGACCGCCCTGTCGCTCGATGCACCGAACGCAAGAGCGTTTCCAATGAGAAGGGTTTCTCAATGAAGTCGGCGGCACCGAGCTTCGTCGCACGGACGGCAGTTTCAATCGTGCCATGACCCGACATCACAATCACCGGGAGTTCAGGCTCTTGCAGTTTCAAGCGTTCGAGTAATTCAATACCGTCGATCTGTGGCATCCAGATATCAAGAAGCACAAGTTGCGGTCGCTGCACCGCCACCATCGCTAACACACTAGGAGTTCCATCGGTATCCAGCACTCGATATCCCTCGTCACTCAATACTCCACGTAATGTCGAACGAATTTTCTCCTCATCATCCACCACCAAAATGGTCTCTTCCATACCATTCTCCTTCTTCCCCGTTTCCGTTGGTGTCATTCAACACCGGCCTCGACGACACATTGGTAGTCTGGGTCCGTTGGGCTTTCCGGCGCGCCGGGAGCTCAATAATGAACCGGCTGCCTTGCGGGTGATTGTCGCGCACCCGAATGAACGCCTGATGATCAGCAACGATCGTCGCAACAATCGCGAGTCCTAAGCCCGTCCCTTCTTTCTTCGTCGAAAAATATGGTTCAAATAAGCGGTCTTTTACTTCGGGCGGAATGCCACACCCTGAGTCAGCGACCTCCAATTGCACGATGCCCAGGGACCTGAGTAACCGTGTATCGATCGCGATATGATGTTGTTGTCCATTGGGCGCGGTATGACACGCTGCGACCGCGTTATCAAGGAGGTTGCGGAGGACACGTTTCATTCCTTCGCGGTCTAATTCTAACAGGGGAAGGGCTTTGTCAGGCGCAAAGCTAAAAACGATATCTCGATGGGCCTCAACAAAGACTGGCAGCACTTCTTGGATCAGCGCATTGAGGTCCTCGGGCACATGCTCAGCGGCCGGTAATCGTGCAAAGGAGGAAAATTCATTGACAAGTTTTTTTATCGCGTCGACTTCATGCACGATACTGCTCACACATTCATTAAAGACGTCAGCATTTGTCGTTATCTGTGGTGCAAACCGTCGGTGCAGACGCTGGGCAGCAAGCTGAATGGGAGTGAGCGGATTCTTGATTTCATGCGCAATACGACGCGCTACCTCACGCCACGCTTCCATCCGCTCGATACGAACGATCTGCGTGACATCTTCAAAAAAACACACGGTCCCCAGAATACCCTGCTGTTCATCTGTCAGTAACGCTCCAGTCACCACCAACGACAATACGTGCCCTTCACGTTTGAGCTTCATCTGTCCAAGGCTCTCACGCCCTTTATCACTCACATCACTAGCCGAGATCGATAGCAACTCGCCAACCACCCGTTGGACTTCGTCAAAATCCGGGACCAGAAAGACATTGTGATACGCTCGTCCAATTGCTTCGCTTGCGGTGATGCCGAGGAGACGCTCAGCCGCAGGGTTTATAGTTAACACCGCACCGTACCGGTCCAGTGTCACCACACCAGCAGCAATATTCGCCAAGACGATCTCCATATGACGGCGTCGAGCGTCAAGTTCTTGGTGACTCAGCTGGAGTTCCCCGGTCATACGATTAAATGCTGCGACCAGTGTACCGATTTCGTCTTCGGCTTCCCCTTCAATCCGATATGTCCAGTGCCCTTGCGCAACTTCACGCGTACCCGCAGCCAGGCGCTGCAAAGGCACCGTCATTTTCTTCGCAAGAAACAATCCCAACCAGACCGCCGAAAACACCGCCACCAATGTCACCAGCGACATCGTAACAATGTAATTCGTTTTCATCGGCTGTTTAAGAATCCGTAGATGTAAATATTCACGAAAGGCATTCACAACCTGCGAATTTTGTTGAGCAATACTCCGTGGCACAAAGTACTCAACAATAACGGCTCCACTGACATCAGCCTGTCCGAGAACCGGCACGCCTCCGGACACAACTTCCGTCTGTGCATCTTTGGCAGTTCGGACCTCGCGGATGTTTTCACGATGAAATAAGCGCTCTAACGCATGCGCATTGAGTCCGCCTCGTTCTCGGGATTGCAGTTCCTCTGTAGTTGCGTTAGCAAGCACAGTCCGCTCGGGGGATAACACCAGGATGCGCCCAAGATGAAGCATCTGGCGTCGAGTCTCAATGAGTTCTTGCAGCGTCTGGCGACGTTCAGGAGCGAGCAAATCATTTTGCGCAATCTCTGTCGCAAGCGTTTGTGCTTGCGATATCGCCTCACTGCCCAACAGTTCGTAGAAAGTGCTGACGACTGCAAGTGATCCTTCTAAGGCTTTCTCGACTTGCGGGGTAAACACGCTTTCAAGCGAGCGAGTCATTACCACAGTCCCAACACAGAAGAGTAAAATTGCCGGAAAGAGCGCGATCGCGACAAAAGCAGAGACGAGACGAAATCGTAGGTGGGCGCCTAACAACTTTCGGCGGCGATCATAAAACAATTTGATGAGATTACGGGCAACAAGGAAAACAAGGAGGATAAGCAGAATAATATTGAGATTGATCAGGAGAACATACACCGCATTTCCAGCGAGGTTCTGTGTATCGCTGAGTTGCGGCAGACGCGTCAGCGAGAAGGCCAGGAGCACCACCGCGAGCGCGGTCGCGAGAATAATGGCGGCTTCCCAGTAGAGGCGCCGTCCCTGTTCTTCCGGAACGTCTTGATAGCGGCGATTGTCCACGCAGGCTTCTTTCCTAGCGACGCAGGAGGGCAAACAACAGCGACAAGGCAATGCTCACAAGAACGCTCGTAGCAATGGGAAAATAAAAGGAGAAGTGCTCCCGCTGAACGACGATGTCTCCTGGCAACCGCCCCAGCCAGGGCAATTTCCCTCCGAGCAGGAACAATGCCCCCACACCCACCAACAGCCCGCCAGCGACGATCAAGAATTTGCCCAGTTCTGCCATACGGGTCTCCTTAGAAGAGTTGTCCCTGATCGCCACCGTCAGGTCGGGTCATACCGAAATGACGATAGGCTTGCAATGTGGCCAGCCGCCCACGTGGTGTCCGTTGTAGATAGCCCCCTTGAATGAGGAACGGCTCGTAAACATCTTCGACCGTACTCTTCTCCTCACCGATAGCCGCAGCAATCGTCTCCACACCCACTGGTCCACCATTGAACTTCTGGATGATGGTGAGAAGAATAGCACGATCCATTTTGTCGAAACCAACGTCATCGACTTCGAGCAACGCCAGCGCTTCGCACGCAACGTCCCGATGAACCACACTGTGATTTTTCACTTGCGCAAAATCCCGTACTCGACGTAACAAGCGGTTGGCAATACGCGGCGTCCCGCGCGAGCGACGCGCAATTTCCGCCGTGCCGCTCGCATCAATCGCCAGATCAAGAATCGCCGCCGAGCGGCGAATAATCTTTTCCAAATCCGCCACCTGGTAGAAGTCCAGACGAAACGTCGAGCCAAATCGATCACGAAGTGGAGAAGTGAGTAATCCAGCCCTGGTCGTTGCCCCAACTAAAGTAAACCGTTTCAGATCAAGTTTCACCGTCCGTGCCGATGGCCCCTGCCCTACCACGAGATCAAGTTGAAAGTCTTCCATCGCTGGATAGAGAAGTTCTTCAACAACGCGATTGAGGCGGTGAATCTCATCGATAAAGAGAACATCACCAGTGTCAAGGTTGGTCAGAATCGCCGCGATATCACCAGGCCGCTCAATCACTGGGCCGGTGGTCGCGTGGATGTTGACTTCCATCTCGCGCGCGATGATGTGGGCCATTGACGTCTTGCCGAGTCCTGGTGGGCCGCAAAACAAAGTGTGATCCAAGACATCGCCGCGCTGTTTTGCGGCATCAATGGCGATGCGTAAGTTTTGTTTGATGCCCTCCTGGCCAATGTAGTCAGCCAATGACCGCGGGCGAAGAGAGCCTTCAACATGATCATCGGGTGGGCGTTCGTCCGTGCTCCCACTACCCTCCGGCTCGACTGCCGTAGCGGGCAGCAGGTCTTCAAGTTGGTCGAATACCGGTTTTTTCTTTACTTTCATGCCCGTAAGCTCCGCAGTGACTCACGAATGAGGTCCGCTATCGAGGCCGGGCCTCGCTGGAGTGCGGCGCGCACAGCTTTCTCCGCTTCAGCGTGACGATAGCCAAGATTCACTAACGCCGACGTTGCCTCGGCAGCTAGCGAAGCTTGTCCGCCAGAGATCCCCTGCCCGTTTTCCAAGGCTCCGACTTTCTCGCGCAATTCTAAAACAAGTCGTTCCGCGGTTTTTTTTCCGACGCCAGGCACTGCTACCAGGCGAGTCACGTCACTCGCGCGCAATGCGCTTTCGAGTTCATCAACCGGAATCCCGGAAAGGATATTCAGCGCAAGGCGCGGACCAATCCCCGTTACACCTTTGAGTAACAGGAAACTCGCTTTTTCTTTTTCCTCGAGAAATCCATAAAGGAGCAAGGCATCTTCACGGAGATGCGTATGAATCTGCAAACTGACGGACTCGTGCAGCGCTGGGAGGCGATAGAACGTTTGTAACGACACCAACACCTGATAGCCAACGCCACTGACGTTCACGATCAGTTGATCGGGGGTTTTTTCTTCGAGCGCACCAGTGAGACGAGCAATCACGTCAGTATAGCCTCACTCGTTAACGGCCAACTTTACGCGTTATCGACAGCGTCCGCGGCAGCGAACGTTTCAAAAATGCGCTACGCAAGAGCTGTACGCGCGTGTTATCTGCCATTCCCGTCCGTGAATCTCTCGCACTCGCTTCTTCGATCCGCTCTGCCAGACGTGAAGAATTGAAGTGGCAGATGGCGGTAGCGAGTGCATCCGTAGCATCTTGGCTCGTGGGAAATTCTCGCAGTTCCGTGTGTTTGTCCTTGCCGAGTAATGCGAGTACGGCCTCCCGCACTTGTTGTTTGTCTGCTCGACCATAGCCCGCGACCGCTGTTTTGATCTCAGTGGGGTTGTATTCCGTGATTCGCAGTCCAGCTTGAGATGCGGCAAGCAATATCACGCCACGAGCCTCACCTAGGCGAAATGCACTCTGCACGTTGTACGCCATAAAGGCTTTCTCGATACTGAGGACATGCGGCTGCCAACGGGCGATCGCCTCCACTACACCGGTGTGAATCACACGTAGTCGCTCGTGTAGTGAGTGAAACCCTTTCGGGATAATCGTTCCTGCCGCGCAGAACTCCAGCTTCTGCCCTCTCCGTTCGACCACTCCCCATCCCGCACGGAGGGTGCCCGGATCGACCCCTAGCACCCGCAAGGAGGTCTCGGTGCGTTGCACAGCCACAGTGATAGTTGTCTCTTAGGCAGCGCTGAGCCGCTCGGCTTCTTCCTGAGTGATTTCAAAGTTGGCCGACACACTTTGTACGTCGTCGTTTTCTTCCAACACTTCGAGAAGTTTAAGAGTCTGTTCCGCCTCTTTTCCTGTGAGGTTGACAGTATTCTGCGGGATCATCGCCACTTCCGCTGAGACCATCACAATCCCGGCTTTTTCCAGCGCCTCACGTACAGCATCAAAATCTTCGGGCGCGGTTGAAACTTCAAACCCATCCTCTCCGCTACTGACGTCCTCTGCTCCGGCTTCGAGTGCGAGTTCTATCAGTTGGTCTTCTTCGGCTTGGCCTTTCTCAACCGTAATGACACCTTTTTTGGTGAACATCCACGCAACCGAATTAGGCGAGCCAAGATTGCCACCATGTTTGGAAAACATGTGGCGAACGTCAGAAACAGTCCGGACTTTGTTATCCGTTAAGGCTTGCACCAGAATGGCTACGCCACCCGACCCATGCCCTTCATAGGTGATCTCTTCATAACTGACCCCTTCGAGTTCCCCTGCTCCCTTCTTAATCGCTCGGTCGATCGTATCATTGGGCATACTGGCAGCTTTGGCTGCCGCAAGGGCAGTACGCAGGCGCGGATTGGAATTCAGATCACTCCCACCTATGCGGGCGGCAATGGTAAGGTCTTTGATAAGTTTGGTGAACAATTTCCCACGGCGTGAATCTTTCAACGCTTTCTTATGCTTAATCGTGCTCCATTTAGAATGGCCGGACATAGCCATGTCCTCCTGGTTGAGAGAAGTCCCGCCAGTGTTACCACATCGTTTTGGCAGAGTAAACGAGGAAAGAAAGGACAGGACAGAAACGGCGGGAAGGTAAAATAGCGTGGAAATTACGGTTTGTGAGAAAAAGTCGGGGCACGGTGATTATGCCCCGACTTAGACTAAAGGGCAATTATTGCTGCGGAGGTGCAATCACCAGAATTCTCCCCGTCATCCCCAGGCCTTTATGTGGGGTGCAATGATAACCGTACAGAGCAAACGGCGTCCCTGGTGGTAGGGTGAAGGTACGCACGAAAGAGCCATTCGAGGCTACCGCTCCGCTATCGAATTCTTCTCCTGGGCTCGGAACAACCCCGTCATCCTTTTCACTACGAGTTGCAGTATGAGGATTGATAAACGAGGGACTAACATTGGTCCAACGTACGCTTTGTCCAGAGAGAATAGTGATCTGCTTCGGATAGAAAGCAAACACATCATTATCAAGTTTCCCCATCAGGACTTCGAATGCAGGGGGCGGCGTGACGACGGCAGCGGTTCCTGGGATCGGTCCAGCAGCAACCGGAGGTCCAGAGGGCTGTGATCGAGAGAGATCCATCTCGGTTTCGGTTGTAACTGCGATCATGTTCAATCCAAGTCCAGTCAGATTGGCACGAGCAGACGGAGCTTGAAACGCAAGGAATGCCGAGCCATCAGCCTTAGGGACAATAAAGCCAAGATTCATCTTTCCTAACGCATTTTCCGAATTAACCAACCACGCAGAATACCCAAGCACGTTTTGTCCGTTCCCACCGGCATGGGATACTGCTTTCAAATCTTTGAGCACGACTTCTACTTTTCCTAAAGCAAGATCAACTGTTGCTGTTCCGCTCCCAGTCTCACCAGCAGTGCCCACATTTGCAAGAGTCACGGCAACAGGGTCAGCACTCGCTGGAACAATCGAGAGCACTACGAGCGCACAGACTGTAATGATAGTCTTCATACTACGCATGATCACGTCTCCTTATGTATCCTTACCCATAGAGCAAATGACAACCTACACTTTTCGCTCGTTCAAAAAGTGTCCCTATTTCTTAATTGGAAGGATTTGCCCGCGAATTTCTCCTCCGCCCACTTCCGACGTATGGACATTCAGGTACCAGAGTCCCTTGCGCAAATCTTTGAGCTGACTGCTGTCTGGAGGGCCAACACAGATGTTGATCGGGCTGCCTTTAGGTTTCAGATCAAAAATTATGTCTGTACTTACTCCTGGAGCAGCCGGGCCATGAATATGAGCGGCAACGATTTGCCCTTCCAAGCCTTGTACTGAAAGGGACACACAGAGCCGCCCTTGGCCATCGATATTCAAGTACGCGACACCCATCCCGTTACCTGTCCCTGCTGGAACCTCTTGCCCAGCGTTAAGATTGGCCGTGAAGTCCGTTGCTTTTGATGCTGCCGTGGCAGGAACTGGCGTCCCTGTTAATCCTAAGAGCAGTGCCCCTGCTGCGAGAAACCTCCAACTCAGCGCACTACGAAATACTGATCTCATGTCGTCCTCCTTCTCCTTAACCTTTCCTTAACTGCAATCACTGCAATCTCACTGTCTGATAATTTATTTCCACCAGAACCAAATGGGGAGAGATGTCCAGGCAGAGCACCCCTATAAAAAGTCATGAGCATCCACACATTACGCAACCGCTCACAAAAAAAGGCACCCACTCAGGGTGCCTTTACGGAGAAGAGACTGAGGGGACTCCACTGCTCCCTCAGTCTGTTATGGAACAAGGAAAGGATGAAAGAGGAATTTACTGCGGCGGTGGTGCCCCTTCATCGATCCAGTTCTTGATCGTGTCGAGATCAGCAGCAGAAAGACAGCTATTTCCGCTACAGCCTAGTGGCATACGCGAGCCTGAGATATTTCCACCGAGAACTTTTTGGTACAGATAACTTGCAGTAGAATTTCCAGGATTGATGCGCAAACGGCTTCCGTCTTCACTGCTTTTGTTGATCACACTTTTGAATGATTGCCCAGCCTCCAAATTGAGCCCCTGCTGAGGATTACCACCGCCATGGCAGCCACTCGCGGTACAGTTGTACTTTGCGAAGAGGGGTTGCACATTGGCAAAGCTCGTCCCCGAAGCCGCATCGACCGTACCAAACGATTGCGAGTTCTGCAGCCAGCGCAGGCGAACGGTAGACGGCCGTGTTCCTCCACCAGCACTATCGACTGCACTGACAGGAGCAACGATGATTTCCTCTCCGTCGAGTATCACGTTGGTGGCTCCCCCTACCGTCAGACTATTTAAGAAGGCAAATGCCGCGTTGGGTTCACCAGCTCGTCCTCCTGGTTTGGCAACAAAAAACGTGCGGGTTTCACTCACACAGGTTGGTGCAGCACAAGCGCCTGAGCTATCACTTTCGCGAATTTCCAGTGTAATTGATGCGGTTAATCCGACTGGCAAAAGACCAGCGTTAACGGTCACCCCAAACCCGCTATTCAATTGCGGCGGATTCGGTCCCACGTCTCCGCGGCCCGAACCCCACGGGACCTCAATCGTCGCGGTCAAAGGAGCAGTAACAAGAAGTTTTACCGAGAGTGGTTGCGTACTTGTTGTTGAATAGGCGAACCCGCGAAACTGCTGAATACCGGATATTTCCTGGTTGTTGGTCGGGCTCTCCCAGGTCTTCGTGATATCAGCGTGAGCGACAGCGCTGACACCAACAAGCACCATCCCCATCCCCCATCGGAAGAAACACGCGATCTGCCGTTGCTTCATAGAACACCTCCTGACATAAAGATGGTGCCATTTATGCACAGAGCGCATTTCCCGCAACCCCTTCGGAGGAGGTTTTTCTATACTCCCATACTATGTAAGGAAAATCCTGACAGGAATTTATTCCCCAGAAAAGGAAAATATTACGCATGAGGAAACGTCTACCGTTACTCCTCCTCATACTGCTTGTTGGCGGCGGGGCCTATTTTTATCGCTCACGGCAGGCGCAACCGACCGATCGTCTGAGTTTCACTGGAGTTGTTGAAGGTGAGGAAAAAGTCATTAAAAGTGAAATTTCCGGACGCGTACAGACTGTGACTTTCACCGATGGGAGTCTCGTGAAGACCAATGACGTGCTGGCTGAGGTTGACGCACGCGACTACCGCTCACAAGTCGCCCAGCAGGAACTCAACCTCGGTTTGCTCCAAGCAAAAATACAACAAGCAGAAACGCAGCTTACCTGGACCCGCGACACCTATCCTACTCAGCTTGCGGCGGCAAAAGCCAACTTAACCAAAGCAAGTGCTGACGCTGATTTCGCACAAAAGGAGTTTGCCAGACGCGAGGAATTGTTGCAAGCAGAAGTTTTGAGCCGGCAACGATTCGATCAAGCCAAGCAGCAGCTTGATGTTGCTCGTGCATCCGTCGTTCATGAACAGCAGACAGTAGCCAATGCCGAAGCCAATCTGCGACAAATTCAACTTGCCGAAGACGCCCTCAACGTGCAGCAGCACCAGCTCGCAGTGGAAACCGAGCGGCTGAATCAAATGCGGATCGTCCTTGATAAATATACGGCGAGAGCGCCGTGCGATTGCACCGTACAAACGCGCTTGATCCGTGCCGGAGAATACGTCACTCCAGGAACCGGAATCGCTACCCTGCTTGATCCGCTCGATAAATACGTGCGGATTTACCTCCCCGTGCCAGATTTAGGCAAAGTTCGTCTTGGTATGCAGGTCACTATCGAGCCCGACGCGTTGCCTGGCGAGATCATTCCCGGTGAAATCAGCTTTATCGAAGACACTGCGCAGTTCACCCCGAAGAATATTGAAGTGAAGAGTGACCGCATCACGCAGGTCTTCGCGACGAAAGTGCGCTTACTCGCACAAGCGGAACGGTTAAAGCCGGGGATGGAGGGGACGGTCTATCTGAACGGCACTCACCCGCAGATAGCACGAGAACCATAAACCTATTGTCTCCCGTAATCGGCTATGACAATTGTCGCTCTTCATAACGTCCGTAAGCACTTCAACAAAACCGTTGCGCTTGATGGTATTGATCTCACTATTACCCAGCCACACATCTTTGGCGTCGTTGGCCCGGATGGGGCAGGAAAAACAACGCTACTGCGTATTCTCGTTGGGCTGCTGGACTTCGAGGCCTCTACTGCGGTCGCTTTGGATTATGACATCAGAACCCAGGCGCGGGAGTTACGTCGCGTCCTTGGCTATGTCCCCCAGA
>JAYVFX010001153.1:0-2034 GCA_043772795.1 Deltaproteobacteria bacterium | reverse complement strand
CAGGGTTGGCGGCCTTGCACTTTCGGGAGCCGCGGCATACCTTTATCCCCCGAAAGGGACGGGTAAGAGAGAACACGCCGCTGCCTATGTTGTTAGTTGCCGTCGTCCGTATGAGTTCCGTTATGCGCGCCCGTAGCTCAACAGGATAGAGCGCCGGGCTTCGAACCCGTAGATTGGGGGTTCAAATCCCTCCGGGCGCGCTTTCTCTTGGCAAAAACGCTTACTACTCCATGAAACGTTTCTTCGAGCGCTTCCGTAACCGAGCAGCAACTTCTGGCGCGGCTGAATCCGAGGTGCCATCCTCTCCTGTTGTTTCGGTTGTCCGTGAGCAACCCGTATCTTCAGCACCGAAGCCACTACCGCATCGACAGCCACTCAATAACTACATCATTGTCATATTGGATAGTTGCCGCTACGACACACTGGTTGCTGCCGCACCACGCACGCTGAGTCGCCTGGGCCCGATTGAACGCCGCTGGAGTTATGCCTCGTGGACAGCTCCCTCGCACTATAATCTGCTTATGGGGTTATTGCCGCATTCGAGTCCGCCGCATGTCTATGCCTCGGAGTATTACAAGCGCGACTTCCTCAAATATAACGAACGGTTAGGAACTGAGCGACTTGAATTTAAAAGTCTGGTGCCGCATTTGTTCCTGCCGACCCTGCTCAAACAGACACTGGGTTATCGGACGCATGCGTTGGTCTCACTGCCGGTGTTGAATCCGGCGACGCCGATCAACCGTGACTTCGATACCTTTACGCTCATGCCAAAACACAACGATATGGCAGCGATGATCGAGCGCATGACGTTCTCTCCAGACCAGCCGTCCTTTTATCTCCTTAATGTCGGAGAAACCCATTATCCGTACGCGCTGCCGAACGAACCCGAGAACGACTGGCCGCGAATTCACGGTGTTCACGGCGTGTTCAAGCATCTCGACGATCTGGTGGTGGGAGGAAAACTCGTCGAAGACGAGAGTACGGCTCCGCAATTTTTCGATCAAGAGAAAATGGACCAGCTCCGGGCTCGTCAGCTCCATGCCGTGCAGTATTTAGATGGTCTCTTTGCGCGCTTGTTTGATCTCGTACCGGCGAATACCTATATTACGGTGACCGCTGATCACGGTGAGTTATTCGGTGAAGGAGGGTTCTTTGGCCACGGCCCGATCAATCATGAGAAAGTCTATGAAGTCCCGTTTGTGGAAGGGAAGATCCGTTAAACCGGAGCCCATGACCTTCGTACACTTCACAATGTGTCTCCTCATTTCTATCATTCTGAGCAGTGCAAAAAATCTCTCTGAGAGACCCTTCGTTGCACTCGGGGTGACAACTCCGGTGTGTCCAGTTCTTGAAGGGCGCTTTAGCCAAACCGTACCACATCTGCAGGGAGTATGGTGAAATACTTTCAAATTTTGCTTGGGGTCCTGATCAGTTTGGTGAGTGGGTACTACGCTTTTCATGATGTCGCATGGGAAAAAGTATCCGCAGCTTTTTCCCGTATTGAGGTGATTGGTCTTCTTCCCGCACTGGTGATGCTGGCGTTGTTTCTGTTGCTCCGTGCGTATCGTTGGCAAGCGTTTATCGCGCCGGTCCAGGCGGTACGACTGCGCTCTTTCTGGTCGGCAACGATGATCGGTTTCATGGCGAATGATCTCTTGCCGTTGCGAGCGGGCGAACTCGTTCGTGCGTATGCGCTTGCCCATCTGGCCTCGCTCCGCATGAGTACTGCTGTCGCTACCACTGTTCTTGAGCGCGTATGGGATGCTGTAGCGGTCGCGATCATTCTTGTCGCCACGCTATCAGGCATTCCTTTGCCAAGCTGGTTACAACGGGCAAACTACGTCCTCCTGGGCCTATGTGCGAGTGTTTTGGTTGGTGGCTGGCTGTTGGCTCGTCAAGGAGAAGCTGTATTTTCTCGCTTTTCGCCACGCGTAGCTGCTCTGGCGAGAAGTTTTGCCAGCGGGTTTACCGTGTTGCAAAGTGTTCCGCAGCTGTTGTTCGTGCTTTTTCTTTCACTGTTGATCTGGTTGACGT
>JAYVFX010001152.1:0-6274 GCA_043772795.1 Deltaproteobacteria bacterium | reverse complement strand
AAGGAGTTTGAATTCCGTAGTTTAGAGGCTGAGCTCGAATCGCCATGGGACGAGCCGACTCCGAGTGAGGCCCTGGCTCAGACCGGCGAGTATGAAGCGATTCGCACGCAACCACAGCTTGACAGTGCGCTGCGCGCAATCCGCGAAGCCAAAACTTTTTGTTTGGATACCGAGACTACCTCGCTGAATCCGCTAGAGGCCGAGTTAGTCGGCGTTTCGCTCGCAGTCAAAGAGGGAAAGGCCTGGTATATTCCCGTTGGTCATCAAACACTCGATGCCGCACCACAACTCGCGCTTGCCGATGTGCTGTCTGCCGTTCAATCCTTGCTTGAAGATTCGTCACTCTCCTTGATCGGCCAAAATATCAAATATGACGCAATGGTGCTTGCGCAGTACAAATTGTGGCCCCAGAACTGCGCTGGCGATACGATGCTCGCCTCCTATCTGATCAACCCAAACAGACGTCACAACCTGAATGACCTCGCGTGGGAACATTTGCAGTATCGCATGGTGACGTATGAGGAGGTGACCGACAAGGGCAAGAAAAATTTCGCTGATGTCACAGTGGAGGACGCAACGCGCTACTCAGGTGAAGATGCCGATATCACCCTGCGTCTTGCTCACTTGCTGTTTCCTCAAGTGGAAAAGGAAGGGATGCAGTCCCTCTTTTCCGATATTGAAGTGCCGCTTGCGCTCGTCCTTGGGAAAATGGAGTTAGCGGGCATTCATATCGATAAGCAATTCCTTGCTACCCTGTCGGCAGAGTTTGGACAGCAGCTCAAGCAACTCGAAGCGGAAATTTATGCAATGGCGGGTGAGGAATTTAATATCGCTTCGCCGAAACAACTGCAAACAATTCTCTTCGATAAATTAGGATTGCCACGCGGAAAAAAAACCTCGACCGGTTCCTCGACGGATTCCTCAGTGCTCGAAGCCCTCGCCGAGAAGTATCCGCTGCCAGCCAAGATTCGCGACTATCGCGGTTTTGCCAAGTTGCAGAGTACCTATGTCGATGCACTGCCGAAAATGATCCAGGCGAAAACCGGCCGTGTGCACACTTCATTCAACCAAACTGTGGCCGTGACTGGTCGGCTGTCGTCGAGTAATCCCAATTTGCAGAATATCCCCATTCGCAGTGAAGAAGGTCGTCGCATTCGTGAGGCATTCATCGCTGAACCTGGGCACGTCCTGCTGTCGGCGGATTACTCACAAATTGAGCTGCGGTTGTTAGCGCACTTGAGTGAAGACCCGTTGCTGATGGAGTCGTTTCAAAAGGACCAGGATGTCCATGCGCGCACGGCGTCAGAACTCTTCCAAGTGCCAGTGGATAAGGTGTCAGGAGACCAACGCCGTCAAGCGAAGACGATCAATTTTGGCATTATCTACGGCATGGGGGCGTTGCGCTTGGCGCGTTCGCTCGACATTCCCACCAAAACCGCCCAGGCATACATCTCTCAGTACTTCGAGCGCTATCAACGCATCAAGGGATATATGGATAGTATCCTGGTCGAGGGCAGAGCGCGCGGATATGTGAGTACTTTGCTCGGTCGTCGTCGTTACGTGCCGGACCTGCAGAGTAACAACGGGCAACTTGTTGCTGCGGCGGAACGTGCCGCCATCAATACTCCGATTCAAGGCACTGCGGCCGACCTCATTAAAATAGCAATGGTTGCTATCGCACATCGTTTAGAAAGCGACCGTCTGCGTACGCGTATGCTCCTGCAAGTACATGACGAGTTGTTATTTGAAGTCTCTGAGAACGAGGTGGAAAAAGTAGAGCACTTGGTACGCGAGATTATGGAGGGGGTAATGACTCTCCGTGTTCCCCTCCGCGTCGATGTCGGTATCGGTAAGAATTGGGGGGAGGCGCACTAAGCGGGCTCGCCTTGTTACTACTGCCTGCGATGAATACTGGCCGGGTGTTTGAATATTTTTGCCATGAAGGGGAGAGACACAAAAAACCCATACGGTACGACCACTACGACATAGAGCACAACAAACACAAGACTCCATCCCCAGCTTTGCGAGACCAGGCACAGGACAACGGTAAGGAGTAGGGGCAGAAGATTCAATCCAATCCAGGCAGTCGTAATGAGTGGAAAACTCTTTTTCATAGTTGGGGACCCTAGCACACACTGGTGCACTGACCAACGACCCAAGTGACGCAATCTTGGCGACTGACCTCGACGCCACAATACGGAACATGATAACCACGCCAGAAGGAGGGAGTACTATGGACTACAGCGCCTATCAACATCTGCTGATCGAGAAAAAGGATGGTATCGCGTTACTGACGATTAATCGCCCGGAGACGCTCAACTCGACCAACGCTCGCTTGCATTATGAATTGAGTCGCATATGGTTGAACATCGCCGAAGATGACGAGGTTCGTGTCGCTGTTATCACCGGCGCTGGCCGCGCGTTTTCTGCTGGCGGTGACTTCGAGGTGCTCACTAAATTACAGAGTGGCTTGAATGCCGTTGTCGAAGTGATGAAGGAAGCACGCGACATCGTACATAACATGATTAATTGTGACAAGCCGATTATTTCTGCTATCAACGGCGTGGCTGTGGGTGCGGGCCTGGCGGTTGCCTTGCTGGCCGACATCAGTATCGCGTCAGAGAATGCGAAATTTACTGATGGTCATACTCGGTTGGGAGTCGCTGCTGGAGATCATGCCGCTGTCATTTGGCCGTTGCTCGTTGGCATGGCGAAGGCAAAGTATTACTTGCTGACCTGCGACATGTTGGATGCGAAAGAAGCAGAACGGATCGGCTTGGTGAGCATGTGCGTGCCTCCCGACCAACTCATGCCGAAGGCAATGGAGGTAGCGAAGAAACTTTCAACCGGCTCCCAAACAGCGATTCGTTGGACGAAGCAGTCATTGAACCAATGGCTCCGAGCCGCAGCGTACACTTCCTTTGACTACTCGTTAGCGTTAGAGATGCTGGGTTTCTTTGGGGACGATGTAAAAGAGGGCGCGCGCGCTGTGCAAGAGCGTCGTGCACCACTCTTTCCTTCTGCACAAGATAAGAAATGAGTACGAGAGAAAACATCGCTATGATCCTGCGGCAAGCCCTGGCGGCAACACACGTCGATGTTGAAGATGAAAGTGCACAGCATGCCGGTCATGCTGGAGCTGCGTCAGGGGGCGGACACTACCGAGTGACCGTCGTGTCCTCACTGTTTGAGGGGAAAACGCTCGTCGCACGGCATCGTTTGGTATATGACGCCTTGGCGAAAGAAATGCAGGGTGAGATTCATGCGCTGGCGTTGACGACGCTGACGCCGAATCAGCATTCTGCGAATTAAGTGCCTATCCAAATAACGGTGGGCAAAAGGTCATGTTGAGCCCTTCGACTACGCTCAGGATAAACTCCGCGAAACATCTCTTTTCAGCGGTTAAGACGAGATTCTTCGCTGCGCTCAGAATGACAACACCGGGTAGCAGTAGTTATTCGGATAGGGGCTAAGAGAAAGGAGACGAAAAATAGATGTTCGTAAACAGTTCGATTGGGGGTTGATCGCGCAAACTATGGCGAGGAACGCGTATTCCGATGTCATTGCTGAGTGCCAGTGTCGTGTTGGGTTACTGCCCCCTCTGGCTGTGGCGAGCGGAAGAACTGTAGTCCTGCCCAGTCGGCGGCGATCTCGGCAATTCCTGCCTTCGATGGGCTCAGGGCGAACGGGTTGATACTGCAATCGTTACCGATTGTCCGTTCGTGCTGAGATTGTCGAAGCATGAACGACGCTCGTCATCCACAAACGATTTAGGAGAACTATAGGTGGCCCGCCGAAGTTTACCTGAGTCCTTTGACCGTACGTTTATCGTCTTGTTGCCTATTGCTTTAGAATCGCCGTGGCCACTGACGAGAACCGTGCAAGGCACGTAGAATCTGTACAGCGCCACCGCGAACTCGGTAGGGTATGATGAATGGTGTGCCATCAACGACTAACTCGCGAGTCCCTGACACCCGCCCTGGACGACCCAGATTCGGAAATGCCTCAAGCCTGCGAACTGCCTCATCGATACGAGTGAGCAGATCGAGTGCTGCTGTCGGATTCTCCTCAGATGTCGCCCGGTAGATAGTGTCGAGGTCTTTCTCCGCCCTCGGCAACCAAACCACCATTATCGAGCAGCCTTTCGAGTTTTTCTGCTGCTTGACGCCCGTACTCTTCGCATGACCTCCTCATGCGGTATCCACGCATCTGGCTTGGCGGCATCCGCCTCGACCACTGCTTGTTTGATTTCCTGAATCTGCCACTCGTTGAGTTCGACATACTGGCGGATCGCCTCTGCTGCCAAATAGCTACGTGTTCGGTCTGTCGCTTTGGCCAATTGTTCCAGGCGCTGCTTGGTTTCTGTATCGACGCGAATAGTAAGGGTGTCTTGCATTTGTATGCTCCTGTACACAGGCTAACACAAGGCATTATGGGAGCGAAGGAGGGCGGTCAAAGTTCCGGGGTTTTTACTTTCGGGAGTTTGGAAACGGACCTCTTGGCAGAATCCGTTCGGCCTGAGCCCTTCGACAAGCTCAGGATAAACTACGCGCAGCGCAGTCGAGGGGCGCAAGTAGCTCGAATATAGATTTCAGACATGAGTCCACCTCTTTCAATCCTCACCCAACCAGTGAGGTTGGGTGCTACTATTACCGCGAATCCCAGCTTACCCCGATCGACTATGTTTCAATCCTCACCCAACCAGTATTGAACAACACAATTTGTTCCTATTAGCAGAAACCTCTTCCTATGAATAGACAGAACGGTCTATGGGTAGCCCTCTCTATACGGCTATATACAGCTACGCCACGTGGCTACATATAGGAACTTTTCTGGATGTCCCCTCCAAAAATGGAGACAAGGAATAGAGCGATGTTATCCGAAATTTTCTGCTTTTTCAAACCAGAGTGCATGGCAGTAGAAATAGCCTTTTGCAAGTCCGGGCAATCAGTTCGAAAGGAAATTCGTGAAACTCAGCCAAGCCTACGACTCCACCACGAATGCCCTCTTCCCTCACACCAAACCAGGCCAGAAGAGTAAACCCGTTTTTCAATCACTGACACGAAAAGTTTATCAAGTTTATAGAAAGGCGACTTGGTGATGTTTGTCCTCCCCCAACATGTTATAGCGAGAGACCGTACAGGAGAGGGATATGCGCAGGCAAAGAATCTTATCCGTACTTGTCTTACTGGTGGCTGTTTTCGGCCTGCAATCCGCTGGTTTGGCAACAGAATATTTAGTTGGCGCAGGAGCTGGGTACTACCACGAGAGTCGCGTCTACCTGGTGACTCTCGGTGGAGTGCCGTATGGTCCCTTCGGGGAAGGAGTGGGGCTCCCGCATTGGGGGGTCACTCAATGGGGAAGTCCCAGTCAGTTGCCGCACTCGTGGACCTGCAATGGGAGCTGTGCTGATCGAAAGTGGTTGAGCCGGGACGCGTATAAAACTCTGATATTTACCTACAGTCCTGCCACAGCCGTCCTGGTGCAGTTATCCGCGAATTACTCCAGTCAAGGAACGAGCGGGTGTGGGGAAGCGGATTTTTTTCTTGGGACCATTCCTCCGTCCTTCTTTAACCGTCCCCCGGGAGTCATTCCGTGGAATGCTCGCCGTACTTTAAATGCCATCACCTCACTTACTGTCCAGTGGTATCATGCAGTACGACGGATTGCGACGCCTGGGGGACTTTGTAACGCCCCCATCCCGAACTTCGGGAGTACACTGGTTGGACTCGAATTTCTCCATGTCTCTGGTTCGCCACGGTTGCAGTATCAGATCATCTCGTATGACTCACGTCCCAATTTCCATGCCCACGGGACCGGTGCAGCTTGGTGGGATAAAAACGCCAGAGATGGATTTTTTGGCCTCAACGACGATGTCGACCGGCCTAACGATTCTCTTGCCGGGTGTACGAACCCCAATGAGGATAATGACACTGGGTATGGCTGGCCACGGCCGGTGGCCAATTCACCCACTGGCGTTCGGTATAGCCTTGATGTCTTAAAGCGGGTGCGGTGCCTTATCAAACGAGCGCCAACGGAAGGAGTAGTGTTTCCAACCCCTCCGCCTGGACAACCGACCAACTACTATACCAATCCCGCAAACTACAAGTTCTACGGGTTCTACTCGGGACAATACGGAAATGGGCGTTTCACTTTGAACGTCGAGACGGGGCGCTTTTCAGTGCGCGATAATATCCCATAATGAGTGGCTTTCTTGCGCAGATACGGGCCACGTGGCCGGAGACCGAAGTCCCCAGTCGCGGCAGCTTAGCCC
>JAYVFX010001151.1:0-6648 GCA_043772795.1 Deltaproteobacteria bacterium | reverse complement strand
CTTCACCACCGTAAGGATGCGTTTCTCAAAAAATGGAGAAAAGATCTTCTCGTACAGATGAGAAAATTCGGAATAGATTTTACTTTCGTGAGGATTCCTGAGTTCTCTCTCTCTTCTGACAGAAATCACACGCCCCTCCACGACGGCTTACGCTGCCGCCAGTTCCTACAGTTGCTTCTTCAAAGATGAAATATCACGGCGGCGAAACCGCCACTGTCGTCCACGTTTCACGGCAGGTAATGTAGTCTTCCGCGCAAGTTCGTTGACCGCATCCGGGCTGAAGTCGAGCAATTCGGCTGCTTGCCGACTATAAGTAGGGTCTCGTCTTTCTCTCCCACAACCATGTTCGCTCCATAGAAAGTTAGGCACGGTAAGTATGTCACAGACTCTAAAAATGGTCAATACCGTTTATATTTCAGCCACTTACTCTATTCTAAGATCACGTAACCGAAGCTGCAAACTCGCATTTCCGTTCCAGACATTGATTTCTGGAGTATATAGCATATTAATCCGTGCTCGCGGTTTCAGTGGCCAATCGCCCAGGCCAAAGCCGATAGCATCAAGAACTCGTCCTCCTTGTGCGGACCGGAGCGCAAGCTTGAGGTGTCCGGGTTTACCGAGCAGTGGTTTCGCACCAACCACACGTGAGGAAACGACCTCGGCTGCACGCGCCAGAAAGACCGGCTCAGGATTCCCTTGTCCATACGGTTCGAGCAAACGGACCTCATCCATCGTCTGGGCATTCATCATACCAAGATCGACTTCGTCATCGACTTCGATTTCTGCTACCAGATCTTCAGCAGACAGGCATGCACGTGCCGCAGTTTCGAATTTCTCAGCGAAGGCCGGGATACGGTCGGATTGAATCGAAAGTCCGGCAGCCTGACGATGGCCGCCATAACCATCCAAAACGTCCGAGCACGCCTTCAATCCTTCGTACAGATGGAATACCTTCGGACTGCGGCCCGACCCTTTCCCTTTCGTGCCATCAATCGCGATCAGAAATGTCGGGCGCACAAAACGCTCGACCAACCGCGACGCGACAATACCAATGACTCCCGCATGCCATTCATCCGACGCCAACACGATACTCCGCCGCTCGGCCAAATCAGGCCAGGATTCCACTTGCTCAACAGCCTGATTGAGAATCTTTTCTTCGATCCCTTGGCGAGCACGGTTCTCTTCATCCAGATCTGCCGCAAGAATACGTGCGCGTTCTTCGTCCTCAGTCGTCAACAACTCAACCGCCTTCTGGGCCTCAGCTAATCGTCCTCCCGCATTGAGTCGCGGCCCGAGACGAAAACCAATATAGCTACTTGATACTTCGGCTTGTCCACTCACCTCTTTGAGCGCGCGAATTCCAAGCCGTTGCCCACGGTCAATTGCCTTCAGACCATGTGTCACTAAGACGCGGTTTTCTTCCACCAGCGGCACCAAATCAGCCACCGTACCAAGAGTCACAAGGTCGAGATAGCGGCGCAAGTCAGGGACCGGGTCCATCCCTTGTTCTCGCAAGCGCATCCGCAGACCCATCAGTAGGTAGAACACCACCCCGGCACCAGAAAGACCGGTAAACGAGAACGCGCAGTCTTTCTCCATGGGGTTCAGCACCGCATAGGCAGGTGGGCGCAACTCAGGAACATGATGATGGTCACAGATAATGACATCGATACCAAGACTCTGTGCCAAAGAAACTTCGGTATGCGCCGTGGCGCCACAATCTGCAGTGATGAGAACTTTGGCACCGCGTTCGGCAATAGTCCGCATCGCCTGGGCATTGAGGCCATACCCTTCGCGTGTACGATGAGGAATGTAGAGGCCTGGATCAAATCCGATTTCCCGGAGAAACAACAGCAATTGCGAACTACCAGTGACACCGTCAACGTCATAATCGCCGTAAATGTAGATTTGCTCGTCACGGGCACGCGCTCGTAAGATGCGTTCGGTCGCCCGCGCCATGTCAGGAAAGAGCAACGGCGAACGGAGTCCATTCCGTAAGGAAGGCGCAAGGAATGTCGCAGCTTTTTCCTGGGTGTCGATGCCACGATTCACCAACAATCGTGCCAAAAACGGAGAGATGGAGGCAGTCCCTTTTTCGGTCTGAGACAGGGTGGCAACGCGGGTTGGATCAGGAGAACGCATCACCCAACGCCGCATGGACGGCCGCGTGAGGGTACTCACGCTCTTTGTCCCCCCTTTTCGAACCACAACACAATCGGACTCGCTACGTAAATAGAAGAATACGTTCCGATCACAAACCCGACGAGCAATGCAAATGCGAAGCCGTGCATCACTTCCCCTCCTAGCAGTAACAGGGCAACAATAACTAATACTGCGGTCCCGGTCGTAATAATCGTACGGCTCAATGTCTCATTGATGCTCTTATTAATAATCGACGCCAGCCCTTCACGCCGCGCCTTACGCATGTTTTCACGGATACGGTCGCAAACAATCACCGTATCGTTCACTGAAAAGCCCACGACAGTTAGCAGCGCGGCCACAGTTGTTAAGTCAAATTCAAAGTTCAGCAGCGAAAGTGCGCCGGCTGTAATAAACACATCATGGAGCAGCGCAGTGGCCGCGCCTAAACCAAAGCGCGGCTCAAAGCGAAAGGCAATATAAACGCCCATCATGAGCGTCGAAAACAACACTGCGAGGATCGCTTTCTTACGCAGGTCTTTCCCCACTTTCGGCCCCACGGTCTCAACTCGGCGGACCTCGAACGCCTGCTCACCAAATTTGCCGACCAATCCTTTCTGTATTTTTGCGGAAACGTCTTCAGCCCCAGACTCTATCACTGGCATACGAATCAGAAACTCGCCGCCGCCTTGGCCAAAGTCTTGAACGGTAACGTTTGCAATGTCCATCGACGTAAGCGCTTCGCGGATGTCGGAAATCGCCGTCGGTTTATTGAATTTAACGTGTACAACGGTACCACCGACAAAATCGATGCCGTAATTCGGTCCACCGTGATACAAGAGCGAGCCTATACCGATGAACACAAGTGCAAACGAAAACCCGATCGCCCATCGAGAGAAACGGACGAAGTCAAAATTTGTATTTGGTTTTATCAGTTCCATATATTCCCACTACAAATGCAGAACGCGAAATGATGAACGATGAATGAAAACTATGATAATTCTCTTGCTATTCATCATTCATCGTTTTCTTTACACGCTGAGCGTCGTCAATCGGCGACTGGCAAAGAGATAGTCATACACAACACGAGTACAGAATACCGCCGTAAACACCGTGGTCACAATACCAACACACAGAGTGACAGCAAATCCTTTCACTGGTCCCGAACCAAATTGAAAGAGAATAAGGCCGGAAAGAAACGTGGTGACGTTCGAGTCAAGAATTGCCGGGAGTGCACGTTCATACGCGGCCTCAACTGCGACACGCCCGTTCTTCCCCAGTCGTATCTCTTCACGCATGCGTTCGTTAATCAACACGTTCGCATCCACGGCCATCCCAAGCGTCAACACAATGCCAGCGATACCAGGCAAAGTCAGCGTTGCCTCAAAGGCGGCCAATACCGCCAACAGCAAGAAGATATTTAATATGACAGCCACATCCGCTAAGACGCCAGCGAATTTGTAGTACGCGACCATAAAGATGATTACCAGCACCCCACCGACGATAAAGGACAAAATCCCTTGGCGAATCGAGTCCTTTCCGAGTGAAGGCCCAACCGTACGTTCCTCTGCCAAGGTCAGCGGTACCGGCAGTGCCCCTGTGCGCAAGACTACGGCCAAATCACGCGCCTCTTTGATATCAAAGTTGCCGGTGATCGAGGCCCGCCCGCCGCCAATTTTTTCCCGAATGACAGGAGCAGATCTTACCTTGTTGTCAAGGATCACGGCTAACTGACGTCCAACATTATCACCCGTAATCTTCTCGAACTGGCGGGCACCGCGATCATTCAAAATGAGTTCGACGTATGGACCTTCAAGTCGTGAGGCGGGACGCACCCGCGCATCAGCAACCGCATCGCCAGTCATGAGAGTTGTCTTCTCCAGCGTGTAGTCGGTCTTACGCATTTGGCCACTTATAGGCTCTCGTTCTTCTCCCGGCAGCTGGATAGTGCCCTCCCCACCCTTCTCGCCAGAAGCCACCAGCTTAAACTCAAGAACCGCAGCCTCCCGGAGAAGCTTCTTTACTCGTTCCCGGTCGCTCTCTTGCAAACCCGGGAGCTGGACAAGGACTTCCTGGTTTCCTTGTCGTTGCACGGTTGGTTCAGCCAAGCCAAACTGATCGATGCGATTGCGCACTTTTTCCAGCGATTGCTCAAGGGCATACTCGTGAATACGTTGCTGTTCGCGCTTATCAAGAACCAAACGAATCTCACCTTCATCCGCAGCTGGCGCACCATCTCTCGTCAGAATGGAGAATTGATCTGTCAGAAGTTTTTCGACGCTGTTTTTCGCCTCTTGCGTCACAGACCGAATTCGTAACGATTTCTCAACCCGGTCCACCGTGACACCCGAAATGTTCGCTTCACGTATGGCACGACTGAGATCCGTCACATTTTGGTCGATGGCGTTCTCAATCCCCTTTTCCATGTCAACGCTCAAAAGCAGATGCATCCCACCTTTAAGATCCAACCCCAAACGAATCTTGCGCGACGGCAGTACTGACGACCACCAGTCTGGCACCTTCTCCATTGTTGAAGGCGCTAGATACACGACCGCCCATACAATCAACGCAAGAATCAATAGCGCCCGGTAGAGAATCCCTTTTTGCATCATTTATCCTTTCCTTCACTCTTCTCCACACTCGCAGTTTTGGTTACAGGCTTCGCCCCACTAACAACAATCTCAATATGTGCCCGATCGAGCTGAATGCGCACATTTGGTGCGATTTCTAGTGTCACCTCTTTCTCGCTCAACTCAGTCACGCGACCATATATTCCTCCGTTCGTCATCACACGGTCATTCCGTTTGAGGTTATCGAGCAACTGTCGGTGTTCTTTTGTCTTCTGTTGCTGAGGACGGATGAGTAGAAAATAGAAGACAACCATTACCAGTACGAGAGGCAGAAACTGCACAAGCGGTCCTGGACCGGCCATACCTTCAGCACCTTGGGCGTAGGCTAGAGTTACCATCCATGCTCCTCTGCTTCATTTTTCTGTTCAGTCACTGGCACGAGAAAAGGACGCGCAAACTCCACGAACCGACCTGCGGCCAGTGCCGTGCGCATCGCACGCATCAATTGTTGGTAGAAGTGGAGATTATGCAGGGTATTCAGTCGGGCCGACAATATCTCACCTGCGACGGCGAGATGACGGAGATAGGCACGGGAAAAGTTCCGACACGTATAACATTCGCACCCTTCCTCAATCGGACGCAGGTCAGTCGCATACTCAGCGCGACGGATATTGAGTTTGCCCGTCCGAGTAAAGAGTGTTCCATTGCGTGCATTTCGCGTTGGTAACACACAGTCGAACATGTCGAAGCCCAAGGCCACATAGCGCACCAGTTGCTCCGGCATGCCCACTCCCATCAAATACCGAGGTCGCATTTCTGGCAAGAATTGCACCGTATGACGCGCCACCTCCAGAGTAACGACAGGATCTTCACCGACACTCAAGCCACCAACCGCATAGCCGGGAAAGTCAAGTGCAATCAGCTCCTGTGCACTTTGCTCCCGCAAGTCAGCAAAAATGCCGCCTTGTACGATGGCAAAAAGTGCCTGGCCTTCGCGCTGTTGGACCATTCTCGCACGTTCCGCCCAGCGTGTCGTCAATGCACTTGCCCTGGCAGCCTCCTCATAATTCCCAGGTGTAGAAACACATTCATCAAGTACCATCGCGATGTCCACACCGAGGCGTTCTTGCGTCTGCACAACCGTTTCTGGTGTCAGGAAGTGCTTTGATCCATCCAGGTGGGAGCGGAACTGCACTCCTTCTTCACTAATACGGCACAGGTCTTTGAGGCTAAAGACTTGATACCCGCCACTATCAGTGAGGATCGGTCCGTCCCAGCCCATGAACTGGTGGAGCCCGCCTGCCTGTTCGATCAGACTCGCTCCAGGGCGGAGGTACAAATGATAGGAATTGGCCAGAAGAATCTCTGCCCCGATTTCACGCAGCTCACGCGGGGTTGTTGCCTTTACCGTTCCTTGCGTAGCCACAGGCATAAATGCTGGCGTCGCGACGACACCATGAGCCGTCTCCATCTGTCCTAGACGAGCATGTGTCCCAGCATCCCGCTGAATAAGGGTAAAACGAAACATGTGGAGAGAAAACCGACTGTCTAGCCCCAATATACTCCGGCTTGTCGGGACGTTTTAGTCGTTTTTCCGCGACCTTGCAACCGCCGCTAGAGAATCAGCATCGCATCGCCGTAGCTATAAAAGCGATACCGCTGTGCGACCGCAGTTTGATACGCGTTCAGTACCAGATCACGCCCAGCAAAGGCGGAAACAAGCATCAGCAAAGTCGAACGTGGCAAATGAAAATTCGTCACAAGACCATCGACAACGTGGAAAGTGAAGCCTGGGTAAATGAACAGCGAAGTGCGACGACGACCAGACTGCACCCCGTCTCGGGCATCCCAGGCTGATTCCAGGGCGCGAGTGGTGGTGGTGCCAACGGCAATCACCTTGCGGCCTGCTCGTTTAGCTTCGTTGATACGTTGGGCCACG
>JAYVFX010001150.1:0-4340 GCA_043772795.1 Deltaproteobacteria bacterium | reverse complement strand
GGAAATTGTATGAAAGGGCAACTAAAGCAGGCTGGATAGTGCGGACACGGTGGACGCTGCGAGCCGGAATCGGAATAAGAGCTTGGTCGTTCTCTGGGTTGCTCTTCGTCTCGCCTGTAGGTGGAGAATGTTTCTCGTTGCGGGCGAAAAGAGCGATCAGCATTCTTCTCGGTGTCGCTGCGAAAAGACGAGTTAGAGTTACGGGATTCAGGTTCCCAATTCCGACGATTATGTTGTCTATCTGGAGGAGTGTATCGTGCCGTCACCTCAGCACACTACAAACCCCTGAGTATGGCGTCAACGAGAGCGCACAGAAACAGCAGAGCACGAAGCTATTGCTTCGTGCTCTATCTACAACAAGAAGGCACCTAATTATTACGGTTGCCCTTCTGGCAGGTTCCAGTCAAGGTTAAGGAGGCGGGATTCGACAGAAGCGGGTGTCAAAGCTACAGCTACTGGTACACTGCAAGAACCCTACAGCAGTCCCGTTTTTGAGGACTGAAGCACAGGTTGCCCCGCTGGCAAAGGTTGTTCCATCGCATTGTTCCCCCCCATCAAGCGTGCCATTCCCACAGAGGGGAGGAGGCGGCTGGATTCGACAGAAGCTAGTGTCAAAGCTACAGGCACTGGTACATTGTAAGAACCCTACCGCAGCCGGGTCTCCGAGGACAGACGCACAGGTTGCCCCGCTGGCAAAGGTTGTTCCATCGCATTGTTCCCCCCCATTAAGCGTGCCATTACCACAGAGGGGAGCAGGAAGAGGAGGAGGAATAGGAGGAGCCGTACACTTGCTGTCGTCGAGCTTGCACTCACTAGAGCAGCGCAGAATCCCACCCGCACCTGCCCCTTTAAGGATAGAGCAGGTGAGACCAGCGAAGTCTGGCGCATCGCATTCTTCTCCGGCTGCATCGATTCTTCCATTGCCGCAGAGGCCAACTGTCAGTGATACTTCTGCTGTACATCCACGGGCATCACGAATAATGATGCTATCCGGGTTGACTCCCCGGGCTGGAGTAGCAAGTGTGAAAAGGAGAGAACAATCTTTTTGTGAACTATCACACAATGTCTGGGGCGATCCTATCGCGAGTGTTCCAGGAAAATCTTCAGTGACGGTGAAAGGCGGTACACCATCTGAGACTCTAACCGAGAACGTCTCACCTCCTGACGCTGCATCGATCTTTATCGTTTTTTTGTCTGCTTTGAGCGTACAATCGGCAAACACTACGGTGACAGTTGCAGTTGCTGTTTTTCCGGCTGCATCGGTAACTGTGATGGTATCGGTTAGTGAACCTCCAGGAAAGCCGCCAATGATGGTGTAGACAAATTGTTGATCAAAAGCCGTTGGCGGACTTGTTGGCGTTAGTTTGCCAAGATTCTTATTTTGATTATCCCAGCGATAAGGAGGTCTTCCTCCTTGTACGGAGAACGTCGCTGTCGGTCCATTCCCCTTCGCCGGATCCACCAAAGGATTCACGAACGTGACTGCCGGTGGAGTAATCGAGAGGTCTCCACCGATGAGAAATCCTAGTGCGGTAAACGGAACAGAGATTGAGGAGGCAATATCGAGCGAGTTAGGTGCCTCAGCAGTCACGCGCATCAAACGGTCTGGGTTCCTTGGTGCAGTATTCGGCCCGACGATAGAAAAAAGAGTGATTTTAGCTTGCCCCTTATCATCAGTGATTGCCGCTCCGCGATTAGTACAACGAGTTGCGTTGTCCGTGCCAGACTGATTAAGACAGGCAAGGGGATCAGTCAGGTCAGCAGGAATAAAGATCGCATCAGGAAATTCCGCCTCGAACGTCACGCGCTGACCGCCCAGCGGATTGCCCTGTGGATCGAGCAGCGTCGCTGTGATGTATAAAAACTTTGGATCTTTCGGATCGACCTGTACCGCAAGATTCAGGCGACCACGCGCTTGAAAAACGAAGGGTCTGCCGGTGCTCGAGGGTTTATTATTCCCTGTGTCTCCGCAGCTGATCGCAAGTACTGCGAGAAAAAGTGTCATCCCTTGTATCCATCCACCACAACGTCCCATACTACACCTCTTTAGAATGCTAGAGTACTCAACACGTATTGCAAAAGTGTTGTTCCCGCTTCTGTAAGCGCGCTCTTTTTCTTTTTTGTCTCTCCCGATACCATCAAGGAGCTGGAACTTGCCGTAAGTTTCATTTCCACGATATCGTGTAGCGAATTTCATTACTCACCAAGCTCTGCCCTGCATCAGTGCGGCCATGTGCTGTCATCTTCACAATCATTGTGTAGGGAAGCTGTGGGAGAGCCAGCTGGTTTTGTCGTAAGAATAGTACCAAACTTGCTGGTACTATCTGTGCCTCTGGAAGGCCAATATAGACGTTAGGTGGACCAAAAGGACTGGGGAATTTGTTCGGGTCAGCGTCGATAGGGTTCAGTCTAATACCAACAGAGGAGGAATTCGTTGGAATGCCGATGCGTGCGCTAGGAATTTCGTACTCAAAGTCAAGCCGATCGACAACGATCGCTTGTCCGACCATATTATTTTCTAACCAGAGATACGCGCGGCAAAAGAAACCACCGGTGGGATAACCGGAGTCAACGACAGCACTATTCAAGGTAATAGTAATGCTTTGATCGGCGATTGCTTTGTTCGCTACCGGCACTGTGCATTTATTATCTTCAAAAGTTCCTTGAACAAAGCCCACCGCTCGGAATGCAATACCGTTATCATTATTGCCACTGTCGCCACAGCCGACTACAAACAGCCCCACTACCAGGGCCATCGTCATTATCCGTCCAACCGCTCCCACACCACACCTCCTTCCGGCTGAGAGACTACAAGAAGCACTCTAGACTTCAAGAAATCTCTTCTGTCCGGCATACGTAATCAATTCCTAAAGATATGCGCTGATCTCCCTCACACTGAGATGCTCAAAGCGAGTTTTTCCCAGCTCTTCGACACAAACAAATTTGACTTTTCCTTCAGTAATTTTTTTGTCCGTTTTCATCCCGGCAATGAGATGTTCTCCTTTGAGCTCTGACGGGACCATAAACGGAAGCCCAGCATTCTTCAGAAGTCGATACACGCGTTCAGGTAATGCCTTGTCACAAAGTCGCCTCTGCTGCGACAGAGACAACGCGAAAGCCATCCCGATCGCGACAGCTTCTCCGTGAAGATACTGTGTGTAGCCTGTGGCGGTTTCAATTGCGTGTCCGAGAGTATGGCCGAAGTTCAAAATTGCCCGATAGTCACTCTCTGTTTCGTCTTCCTCTACGACCTGAGCCTTTAACTGACAACACGTCTTTATTACTTCTGAGAGTAGCTCCGGGTCCAGACGGAATAACCTCTCCATCTGTTGTTCGAGCAGGGTAAACAAGTCAGGGCTGAGAATGACTCCATACTTAATTACTTCCGCAACTCCGGCGCGAAATTCGCGCTCGGGTAGGGTACTGAGGGTCGCAACGTCAATCACCACTAATCGTGGTTGATAAAATGCCCCGATCAAATTCTTTCCCGCCCGGTGATCTATGGCAGTTTTTCCGCCAACACTGGCGTCAACTTGTGCGAGGAGGGTTGTCGGAATCTGTACGAAGGGAACGCCACGCTGAAAGGTTGCAGCGGCGAAACCCGTCAGGTCTCCAACGACACCACCGCCGAGTGCGATCAGTGGTGATCGACGCTCAAGGCTGCCATCAATGAGTTTGTCGTAGATAAAAGAGAGCCAAGTGAGATTTTTATGTTCTTCACCTGAAGGGATCTCAATGACGATCGGTTGAAAATCGGTTTGGACAAGCGAGTCGCTAACCTCTTTTTTGTACAGAGGTCCTACTATCGAGTCTGTCACGATGGCTACTGGTCCAGGATGCAAGCCCTGCTTACAAAGTAAACTCCCCACGTTGGCTAGGAGGCCAGTGCCAATCACTATCGGATATGAACGTGGGCCAAGGTTTACTGTGACAGTTTCCATGTCGAACACTTAAGCCGTTTTCTCAACTTGTGAGATGATCGTGTCCACTACGTTCTCAATATCAAGACCAGAAGTATCAATAGTTATATCCGCCTTCGCATATGCTTGAGCTCGATTTGCCAGAAGAGAGCGAATCTTTCCAAGGGGATCAGAACCTTGCAACAATGGACGGTCGACGTTGCTTCGCACACGTTCAAAAATGGTCTCGGGTGTCGCGGTCAAACAAATAACCGTTCCACTTTCTTGCAAGCGCACCGCATTTTTCTCACTGACGATAGCCCCGCCTCCCGTCGCAATCACGGCTTTTTTTTCTCGGCAAATACGGTCAATCGTTTCTTTCTCTAGCGTACGAAAATGAGATTCTCCCTGTTGGGCAAATATACTTGCGATTGACATTTT
>JAYVFX010001149.1:0-5309 GCA_043772795.1 Deltaproteobacteria bacterium | reverse complement strand
CACGAACCGAAAGACCAACGCCTTTAACAAATCAGATGAGGCGGCCTGCCAGTGGGCGTTCTTTTCCGCCGTTAAATCCTTGCAGGAACGTGCGCTCAGCGAAGGTGGCAATGCGGTCATTGATATAAAAAGCAACTACAAGGACCATGAGTTTAGCAGTGCGACGGAGTACCAATGTGGGGCTGGCACCTTTGTTGGTGGTGTGGCTCTGAAGGGAACAGTGGTCAAACTCAAATAAAGCGACCTATGTGGCTAAATGAACCCTACACCTTCACTCATCGGTGCGTTTCTCGATACTGCCCAAGCCTATCCCGAGAGGCTCTTTCTCGATGGTGAGCAGCAGTTCACGTATAGAAGCGCGGCTGAGCAGATTACAAAACTGGCTCAGCAGTTCCGTATCGCGGCAGCCGGTTCACCGCTGGTCATCCACGGGCTGAACACACCTACGTGGGTACTGAGTTTCTTGGCCGCACGGGCTGCTGGACTGGTCGTCATTCCGCTTTCTCCAGAAGCAACGACAGAGCAATGGCGCGAATTCGGAGAGCTTGTTGGCCCCTTCTATCTGTTTGATGCAACACAAGGGAACGGCGAGTTGGTCAATATGCAGGGCAAGCGTCGTCACTTTCCAGACCGCGTGGGCTTCTGTTTGCCCACCTCGGGCTCGACCGGGGTGCCTCGCCTTGCCTTACGTTCCGATATGAGCCTCCTCAGTGAAGGTCAACGCTACGTGAACGGTTTCGGCTTTGCGCTAACCGACTGCATTTTGGTTGTCCTCCCACTCTGTCATGCTTTTGTGCTTGGTCTGGCCCTTGGTGGTGCGTTGGTGTCCGGTTGTACGTTATACCTCACTCCGCGTTTCATCCCGCGCGTTACGCAACGACTGCTCCGTGAGGGTAAAGGTTCGATTTTACCCCTTGTTCCCGCCACTGCCCGGTTGTTATGTGAAGTGTTTCATGATGACGGGCCAGCGCCACAGGGGGTACGACATATCATCATTGGGGCCGGTCCAGTTTCTCCAGAATTAGAACACCACGTGATTGATCGACTTGGGCGTGTTCCGGCACGCAATTATGGGAGTTCGGAAACAGGGGCGACACTTGGAACCAACGGGCAAGTTGTGCCAAACGGAGTGACTGGAGTTGCGTTACCAGGGGTAGAAGCGGCGATTATGGGAGAAGAGCGTTCAGGGTCTTTATTCGTGCGCATGGGAGCTCCTTTTCTCGGATACTTATCACTCGACCATATTGATGCCAGTCGTGTGAGTCCGGATGGCTGGTACTCCACTGGTGATTTCGCCACTCAGGATGCAGAAGGCTGGATAACGATTACCGGACGGCTTGGAGACGGACTGCGTCGTGGGGGAAGATTTATTCAGCCCGCCGAAGTTGAACGCGCAGTGAAAAGTCATCCTAGCGTTACCGATGTTGTTATCGTTGGTAGACGCGACGAGCATGGCGAAGACATCATTGAGGCCCATATTGAAACTGGTACAGATGTCCCAATTCCCATTGATGCGCTGCGGCAGCATGCAGCGCAATTCCTTGAGCACTATAAGCTCCCCACTGTCTGGTATTTCCATGAGAGATTCCCACGGACAAGTGGAGGGAAACCTGACCGTTCTCGCCTCAAAGCGTGGGACATTTTCCACACGCCTGTTGAGCCCACAAACCCGGGAGAAGCGTGAGCATTATGGAAGAGATCAGAGTTGTACTTCGCCAGATCTTTGTTGATGCCCTCCGCTTGCCGGTGGATTCGACACGAATCGAGGAAGGTAATCTCATGGTACAATTCGGCATTGATTCCATTGGACTCATGGAAATCATTACCCGTGTTGAAAATGAATTTCAGATTATTATTGAAGAGGAAGATATCTCCCCGACGTTGGTGAATTCCCTCGACATGCTCGCCGCTTATATTGCAAGAAAGAAAAAGGCAGCACTCCCGTAGACTCGACTTGGGACACTAAGTGCCTTCGTGTGGGATCCCTGGAATTCCTGGGGTTGTCTCTCTAACAGACAGTGTCAATAAAAATTGACAGATATGTCACATATAATAGACAGTACGTCTGCTCTCTCGCCTCATGCAGGAATGTGAGGCGGCATTACCGCATGTTCTCCACTGCGCACGCTTCTGGCATAGCCATTGCTCTATTGTAACACGACTGTCGTTTCGGACCGTGTCGCCAGGCACGTAGAGTACTGGTGTGGAAGGTCCGAGGCGTGTAGTGAGATCACGTTGTCATACACGATTCCCCTGGCAGCTATGTCTCCTTTTTCGGTATGACATGCAGCAGAGGAGCAGGTGATGGCATGGCAGGTAGGGGAAGGGTTTATGCGCCAAATGGCGAGAGAGAAGGTCATCAGAGATGTCTATCCAATATGCCGTCCTGAAGGGACGAGTCGTTGGCAGTGCGCGTGCAGAAGTTATTGAACAGCAAGTGAATGCTGCGCACCTCGGTAATGGAACCTATCGGAGCAATCATTTTCACATCCTGGTACAAGCCGCAGGCGGCCTCTGGCGCTGTCCAGTGAATGTCCGCTCTCAGGATGGGTCCGAGGTGTGGTTTAAGATCAGAGACAATGTCCGCGACCATCCGATCCTTCCCGAGCTACCAGCATTGTCCGAAGGGTTACTGGAGCTACCCCAACGCCGAGCAGGACGCACCCTCGATTTTCTTCGCGAGCCGCTGTTTGACCGCCGCACGATGCGGCATTTGCCCAAGGACCTCCCGGGGGAAGAAAACGACGTCCAAGATCACCTGGAGCTATACACGAAGCAGGCACAAACGGAGCCTAGGGCGCTCATCTACGTGTTCGGCAGCTTCTGGCGTGATCAACAGTTCCCACCAGATAAGATTCTTCACACGCGCCAGGGCATTCATGATGTGCATATGAACCAGGGCAATGATACTGGCCATCGCGGCGATGATGGGGTGTACCAAGATGGCGGCGTCATTTTTTATTTCCCCGCCACGGATCGCTACGTCGGAGCCTGCTTGGCCTTTGCGTCGCAGGTCTGGTTCACCAATAGTGATAACGGGCATCGGCTACCGGGATATGCCGAAGGTCCGCTGGCGGAGGGAACGGACCCGCCTGTACCACCGCCATCCCCTGAGACTATCCCTGTTCGTATTATTGCCGCGCTGGTGAATCCGGAGGGAGAAGATGTTGGTCAGGAGACCGTAATTCTATTCAATGCCAGTACACAGCCGATCGTGCTCGACGGCTGGAAGCTGATGGATCGGCAGAACAAGAGTGAGGCGGTATCGGGGATACACATGGGGGCCTGTGAATCAGTCACTCTCCGATTGAGTGGCAAAGGCGTGCAGCTCAGTAACCGGGGTGGAGCCCTGCGACTCCTGAACGCTAAGAACGAATTGGTGCATGTCGTGACCTACTCCCAAGCGCAAGCCATCAGTGGACGGGTGATCGTATTCTGAGAGATCCGGACACGGTGCCAAATCTACAACCGGCCATCACGGAAGGGGTGAAATTTTTACGGGAGCGATACGGAAATCGACTGCCCGCCATGTTCAAGTCCTTTGTCAGTTAGGTACACCAGGTAGCGAACACTGATCGCGTACAAAACGAGATGATCCAGCCTCGTGGCAAACGATAGCGTAGATCTCATCCCAGCCACTGTCTGCGTGGTTCGGTTCCATCTATCGATAAGAGGAGTACAATGCCGACAACTGAGCGAAAGGGTTGGTTGAAGCCATACAGACAAGGCATTGGAATTTTGGCTGTCATTCCTTATGCTCAACAACCGTATGGGAGAACAAGCATGAATGGAATTCTTTCGGGTCTACGGGTCATCGAGGGCTCTGCGTTTGTCGCGGCACCACTCGGTGGTATGACGCTCGCACAACTGGGCGCCGACGTGATCCGGTTTGATCAAATCGGGGGCGGACTGGACTATCACCGTTGGCCCTTGGCCGACGATGGGCAGAGCCTCTTCTGGGCGGGATTGAACAAAGGCAAACGCTCAATCCAGATCGACCTGCGATCTCCGCGTGGCCGTGAATTGGCATCCGCGTTGATTACCGCGCCGGGCGAGACCAGTGGCTTGTTTCTTACGAATTTCCCTGCACGTGACTGGCTCGACTACGACGGGCTCGCCCAACGCCGCCGCGACTTAATCATGGTGGCACTGACGGGAAATCCAGATGGCACGAGTGAGGTCGACTACACAGTGAATCCAGCGACGGGGTTCCCTTGGGCGACTGGACCGCGCAACTTGGCGGAACCTCTTAACAGTGTGTTACCCGCTTGGGATATTGCGCTGGGAACACTGGCAACAGTAGGTTTGCTGGCCGCTGAACGGCATCGGCGGATGTTGGGCAAGGGGCAGCTCGTTCGTCTCTCACTTTCTGACGTCGCGTTTGCGATGGTTGGAAATCTCGGTCGTATTGCTGAGGCGCGCCTGGGTGGGAGAGATCAGCACAAGGACGGCAATTACTTGTATGGCGCCTTCGGACATGACTTTGAAACGCGCGACGGGCGCCGTGTCATGGTGGTTGCACTCACTGCTCGTCAATGGACTGCTTTGGTCGATGCGACCGGCATCAACGAGGCCTGTGAGAGCGTCGAGCGCGCGACCGGGCACAACCTGAGTACCGAAAGTGGCCGGTTTGAGGCGCGGGATCTGATTGCGGCGTTGTTACGACCGTGGTTTGCCTCCCGTAACCTGGCAAAAATACGGGAGACGTTCAGCGGTACGAATGTGTCGTGGGGGCCGTATCAGACCTTCCGCCAACTCGTGACTGAGGATCCACGTTGTTCAGCGGTGAATCCGATGTTTGCCGAAGTCGAGCATCCAGGCGTGGGGACATATCTAATGCCTGGCTCACCGCTGGATTTTGCTGCGCTCCCGCGTGTCCCGGTGCGGCGCGCGCCTCTGCTCGGCGAGGATACCGATGAAGTATTGGCTGACGTCCTTCATTTGAGTAGCAGCGAGATCGCACGCCTACACGATGCCAGGGTCGTCGCCGGTTCGTAGGGCGGTTCGTCTCCAGACTCTCGGACTATGACCGCCGCCTGACCTCAGTGACACTGGTGTTCCTTGTATTATCGATCCACAGTTTGATATGGAACAGCTTCATCCAGAACCATTGGGGGAGGATACGGCGCTGAGAGCGCTTCGGCACACGTAACACCGAGTTCGTCGAGATTACGAATTCATCTGATAGTCGCTGACTGTGAAGGGGGGCGTATACTCATGCTTCGCTGAGAATTGAGGTGCCGAAAGAGCAATTTTAGCGCAAGATCAGGGGATGAAAGAAGAGCGCACCGTAGAAACCGAACGCCTTG
>JAYVFX010001148.1:0-6401 GCA_043772795.1 Deltaproteobacteria bacterium | reverse complement strand
ATTGCCGATAATGTAGTTCACTCCCCCGTTCGGGAGGTCGATTTCATAGTTGGATTTCCCTCCAGGCTGATCAACAAGTCGATTGTAAAGAATGTAATTTGTCACCGCTCGAGACTTCACCAACTGACCGAGGTTGGAATCATGGGAGTAACTATAGCGCAGGGTAAAGGTGCGTATTGCTCCTATGTAGATATTATGAGTCTGACCGTCTCCCGCACCGTTTCGCGCAAACTCCGAGGATTCTATAAGTATTTCGCTATCTGGATTAGGGCTCGTGAGGATACCCATCTGATTGTCGCGAAAGAAACAATTGCGCACCGTCAAGTGATTGCCTTCTTGCCGAATACCCGCACCGTTCCCATCGGGAACAACGGCGCCTGAGAACTCGATGTTCTCAACTGTCGTATTGGTGCCCTGTATCACCCAAATGGCTTTTCCCGCAGGATCCGACACGCCGGACGCTTCAAGGCGTGCCCGCCCACTAACGCCACGGATAGTGAGATTACTCGCCTTCCATGTCGCCGCGTCTCGGGAATACACACCAGCATCGATTTCGATCGTGTCTCCGTCTTGCGCAACCACAGCTGCTTGACTTGGAAGGGTATAGGTTTTTCCGCTACCGACTTTCAGGACCCGTGCGGCAAAGGCACTCGTCGGCAGACAGCAGCAGAGAATGCCGCTCACCATTGCAGCTACGCACAGACTGGCGCTGGCGCTCAGCGGCGGAATAACCCCTGTTGATGGGGAAGAGCAGAACCAGGTGAATGGGCGGAAAAGAGTACTCAAGATATCACCCCTCTAGATGGCTCTCCCAAAGAAGACGGGAAAGAAGAAAGCCTCTTAACTTCATATTGCTACCTGTGGACGTATGGGGTATCGGGTGCTACCCGGCAGGCTTAAGAGGCGATCAGAAAGGGATGCGAGCTTCCCTAGAGAAGAGGCAAAGGAGCGGAGGCGCACTGGATAGAGGAGTGACCTGTCACAGTAAAAAAACCCCTCCTCTTTGTGTCACGAAAAGAGGGAGCAAAAGCAGATTCTGCTCCCTCGTCAATCGTTTCTCAATCAATCGTAGAGCAGCGGCTTATTGACTACTCTCCTTACGTTTCGGTCGTAAATTCTGCTGGAGAATCTTCTTTCGCAAGCGGACCGTCTTTGGCGTCACCTCGACCAGCTCGTCGTCCCCAATCCACTCAAGTCCATCTTCGAGACCCATGTCGCGGTGCGGAGTGAGTCTGACGGCTTCATCGTGGCCTGACGCACGCATATTGGTCAGCTTCTTCTCGCGACACACGTTGACGTCCAAATCCTTATCGCGAGAATACTCACCAACGACCATCCCCTCGTAGACCGGTGTTCCGGCAGGAACGAAGAGCATGCCCCGTTCTTGCAAATGAAATAGCGCATACGGGATCGCCACGCCTTCACGATCAGCCACCATTGCACCATTGACACGGCTCTGAATCGCTCCTTGCCAAGGCGCATAGCCATTGAACAATGCGTTGATGATCCCCGTGCCACGGGTATCGGTCAGAAAATGCGAACGAAAACCGATCAAGCCACGCGATGGTACCGAAAACTCCAAGCGCACTCGACCCGACCCCTCGTGCTCCATTTTTGTCATGACCCCCCGCCGCACCGCTAACAGTTGAGAGACCACGCCAATGTACCCCTCTGGCACATCAACAAGGAGTGACTCCATCGGTTCTTGCAGCACTCCGTCAATTTGCTTGGTGACAACCGTCGGTTTCGATACTTGCAGCTCATACCCTTCGCGCCGCATCGTCTCGATCAGAATCGCCAGCTGCAACTCCCCACGCCCCAACACACGGAAGGAATCCGGCGACTCCATTTCTTCGATCCGCAAGCTCACATTCTTTCGCGACTCTGCCCCTAATCGTTCGCGGATCCTGCGCGAGGTAACAAACTGTCCTTCGCGACCAGACCACGGCGCGGTATTCACACCGAAGATCATCGAGATCGTGGGCTCATCGATGCGAATGGCCGGTAACGGTTTGGGAGTTTCGCGATCAGAAATGGTTTCCCCGATTTGAATCTCTTCGATCCCAGCAATCGCCACGACTTCGCCAGCCTCGGCATCGTCAATTTCCACCCGTTTCAGTCCTTTCCAGGTGTAGAGTTGCACGATTTTACACGGAGTCTGGGAACCATCGAGGCGGCAGAGGGTGTAGAGTCCCGCGGTTTTGAGCGCACCACCGACCACACGTCCAATTGCTAATCGCCCAACATAGTCGTTGTAGTCCAGATTGTTCACCTGAAACTGGATCGTTGCCGTAGGGTCACTCAGCGGTCCTGGCAAGGTAGAGACAATCACGTCAAACAGCGGGCGCAAATCTTCCGACTCGTCCGCCAGCTCTCGTTTGGCAATCCCCGCGCGTGCATTGGTATAGACAACCGGAAACTCCAGCTGTTCTTCAGTGGCATCAAGGTCAATAAACAGGTCGTAAATCTCGTTGAGCACTTCAGCAATGCGAGCGTCAGGTCGGTCAATTTTGTTGATACAGACAACTGGCGGCAGGCCGGCTTCGAGTGCCTTTTTCAGCACGAAACGCGTCTGCGGAAGTGGGCCTTCGGACGCATCGACCAGCAGCATGACGCCATCGACCATCGCCAGCGCACGCTCTACCTCTCCGCCAAAGTCAGCATGTCCAGGAGTATCGACAAAGTTAATTTTTACTCCGTGATAGGTAAGCGACGCATTCTTGGCAAGAATAGTGATGCCACGTTCTCGTTCGAGTTCGAACGAGTCCATGATGCGGTCGACGACCTGCTCCTTTACGCGAAAAGTCCCGCTCTGTCGTAGTAGGGCGTCAATCAAAGTCGTTTTGCCGTGGTCAACGTGAGCGATGATGGCAACATTACGAATATCATCGCGCCGTGGCGTGCCGTTCTGCAATGGAATCCTCCTTACGAATTGGAAAAAGGGGACGGAGACCCCGTCCCTTGTCAGATATTTGATTCGTAGGCGCATTGTGCCGGATTTATCAGACGAAGTCAGCAGGGACCACACTGTTCCCTTAATCGTTAAAGATTTTTCCCGTATTGGCGATGCTATTGACACGGGAAAGCAGATAAGAGTGTTCGGGGCGCTCTCAAACATCCGGTCGCACTTCCCTCTAGAGGGGAGACACAAACTGTCCTCGACGTACAGGTAAAAATGTCCCACGATAGGGATGAGTGTAGAATTGGAACAGTTGAGAAGAACCTCGACAAGAGGAGAGGCGGGGCGCATGCAGCAGAAGCACAAAGAGAGACAAAAGATAGAACGGATCGGAGAAACACCTTCTCTCACAAAAACCCGAGAAGAAGCCGCACGGGGCAGAACGACCCTGGGGATCCGTCCGAAAACCTTGCAGGCTCAAGTCAGCGAGAAACCCACACCGCAACAGGGACAACGCCGAGCCTCGTGTGAGAAAGAGACGATGCTAGCCCCTTCACTGGAGTTCCACCCGTGTGACCTGCTCGGCCCTGATGGGCAGACCCGTCCAGGGTGGGAATTATGGGTTGGCAATATGATGTTTGGCCGCGCTGATGCAAAAGAAACCCTCCTCGCATACCACACGCGCCTGCATGACCCACTCCCAAGCGGTCATTGGAAAGATCGAACCTGGCAATCTGCGAAAAAGAGACCGACGAGACCTCGATCCCATGAAGAAAAAAACTCCCAGTTCGACGATGATAACGCAGAAATCGAGCCAAAGGTAGAGAGTTCCTGGAAGGAGTAGAAAGGGAAGATCTCCTTCCATTTGCAGTTGCCTAATACTCGGAGGAAGGAGCCAGCTTCCTTCCTCCGCTCATTACTCAGCGCTCAGCACTTATTACTCACTCACCTTACGCAGTGGTGCCACATTCTGTGGACGATTGAAAGCCAGGATCTCAACATATTGGGTTACCAGGCATCGAATCGCGTAAGGTGAGTTACTCATAGGGTGAAGATATGCACTGAGGCGACAGCGTTTTCGTTTCCTAACACACCACCGCCGTTTTCCGTTAATCCCACCTTTGCACCCGACACCTGACGTTTTCCTGCTTCACCACGCAATTGCCAGAAAATTTCGGAGATTTGCGCTACTCCGGTCGCGCCAACTGGATGTCCTTTGGCCAGCAGACCGCCACTCGGGTTTACTGGAACGCGGCCGCCAAGCTTGGTGACTCCATCGTCAATCATCTTGCCACCCTCACCAGCACGGCACAGGCCAAGCTCTTCATAAACAATCAGTTCCGCTGGCGCGGTCGCATCGTGCACTTCAACGACATGCACCTCATCTGGACCGATCCCTGCCATCTTGTAGGCTTTTTGCGCTGTGTTAGTTACGATCCCTGGCGCATCAGGTGCATGTTGCTGACTCGATGCCACAATGGACGCACGTACGAACACGGGCTTCGCGGTCAACTGCCGAGCCTTCTCAGCCGTGGTAATCACCACCGCAGCAGCTCCGTCACCAATTGGCGAGCACATCATCCGAGTAAGCGGCTCAGCAATAAGCGGAGCCGCAAGAATATCTTCCATTGAACGTGGAGTCTGAAACTGGGCGAGGGGATTGAGACTACCATTGGTGTGATTCTTTGCCGCAACACGGGCAAATTGCTCACGGGTTGTGCCATAGCGAGCCATATGCGCCCGGGCCAAGTTGGCATAATAGTCCATAAAAACACTGCGTGACTCCCCAGCGCCGGCAGCCCGTTCGCCACTCATTTGTCGCGCAAATTCATCGGCCAGTTCAAGATCAATCGCGCTACCAATCGCGTTGAAGGTCTTCTTCTTGTCAGGATGAAAAAGCTTCTCCATACCAACGGCAAGCACCGTATCGTACATTCCCGAGGCAACATACAACCACGCAAGATGGAACGCAGTCGAAGAACTTGCACATGCGTTCTCGGTGTTAATCACTGGAATCCCGCCGATGCCCATTTCGCGGAGAACCACTTGGCCGCGAATACATTCTTGGCCGGTAATGAGACCAGCTACAGCGTTCCCAACTGCCGCGGCTTCAATCGCTTCTTTCTCAATGCCTGCGGTGTGAAGGGCGTTTTCTACGGCCTCACGCGCGAGATCTTTCATACTGCGGTCCTGATGTTTACCAAAGCGAGTCATCCCCGCACCAATGACGGCAACTTGTCGCATACTGGCCTCCTTTGTCTGACGTGATAGGGTGCTGAGTCTAGCAGGCAGAGAGACAGACAGAAAGGAGTCAAGATTGTGGAAGATGCATTGGCGGTTGTTGGACAGTGGGTCGGTCTCGTGAAGGCAGCAAAATTTGCCATGGCCGAAATCAGTCGTGACTGCGAAGAACGGGTGGCAAACGGCACTGTAACAACAGAAGACGATTTCCGTGAAGCCGTAGATTCGATTTTCGAAGCGTTGAGTTCATTGCAAGTTCAACTGGAAGAGCAGGAAGCCGCGTTGGAGCAAGAACTGGACGAGGAAGAAGAGTAGATTATCTGTAAAAATCTGAATTTGAGTGACAGACAGTGCTGGATGACATCCCAACGCTTCCACAGTGAACCTCGCAGGGACGTCATCCTGAGCCCTTCACTAAACTCAGGATAGACTCTGCGAAGAGTCGCTCAGGAGAAAAAATTCTTCGGCTTGCAGCCTTAGAATGACAGTCATGACGATTCGTGCTGACTCAGCTTTTCTCTAACATAACCCGACAGATTCAGTGCCGATTTTTACAACTCACTCTCTGATACGCATTCCCCTTTATCCCCTTATCCTTTCGCCGTTTCCCCCTTTCGCCATTTCGCCCCAGTCTTCAAGTAGTGTCTTCGCCTCTTGCAAATCCTTCGTATCAAACCCTTCGGTGAACCAGCCATAGACCTCGGCTAACATCGTGTGTGCTCCATCGAGTGCGGCGCGTGCTCCTAAATCGGACCACAGAAGATTGGCACAGAGGCGCACTCGCTGCTACATCAAGGGGTGTGAAATGGGTGCATCTCTGGAACTGAGCAGGTTTTCAACAGAGTGGAAGGTGAGCCGGGCCGACTGGGACGTGGTCGTGGGTGGCGCGGTGCGGATTGCCGTGGATCCGGATGGCAACGCGTGGGTCGTCAACAATGAGGGAAAGATCTTTGCCTATGACCCTCTGTCGAATTCTTTTCAGTTCGTGAACACCGGGCGAGCGCTAGACATCGCGATAAACAAGAGTGATCGCGATGTCCTCGCTCCGGGCATCAGGGACGCGAGCGCACGCGAGGTCGTGGTGGCGCTTATCGACGTGAGTGGGGGGATTTGGCGAAGCTACCAGGATGACCCCAAGCGATTGCGAGTCGCCCCGCACTGGGTGTACCTGCGGAGGCAGGATATCCTTGGGCCAGTGGCCCCACTAACGCCGTTCACCATTACCCAGGGGGAGTTAGGATCGAGCGCTGGTCTGGGGGTG
>JAYVFX010001147.1:0-6714 GCA_043772795.1 Deltaproteobacteria bacterium | reverse complement strand
ACGTCAAGATGGCGCACAGCAAGCACGCCTCCAACAATCCCAAGGCCTTCTACAAGACCCGCTACACGGTCGAGGATGTCCTTAACTCGCGGATCATCTGCAAGCCCTTGCATCTGCTCGACTGCTGTGTGGAGACGGATAATGCGACGTGTCTGATTGTGACCCGGGCCGAGCGCGCCAAGGATATGAAACAACCGCTGGTGCAGATCCGCTCGGTGGTAGGACGCTGCTGCAAGCCGCGGATCGACATGCATTATCAGCATGGTCCGATCTCGACGGTCGCGGGCCACTACGCCAAGGACATCCTGTGGCCGAATGCCGGCGTGGGACCGGAGGAGATCGACCTGACCGGCTCCTACGATGCGTTCACCTTCACTAGCATGTTGCAGCTTGAGGACTACGGCTTCTGCAAGAAGGGCGAAGGTGGCCAGTACGTCTCGAGTGGCATCATCGAACTCGGCGGCAAGCGGCCGAACAATACCTCGGGGGGCCATCTTTGTGAAGGGTATACCCACGGGATGAACATGGTCATCGAGAACGTGCGCCAGTTGCGCGGCAACGTGGACGATTCCTGTCCAGTTGGAGCCGACGGCAAACGCCAGCACACCTATGACTACCGGGAAGGCGGCTGCCGTCAGGTGAAGGATGCGGAGCTGAGTGCGAATCTGGGCTGGGCGATGCCCGGCACCGGGTCGGCCATGGTGATGCAGCGCGGGTAAGGCGTACCTACGGAGGAACAACAAGATGTTACAAGGCGAATATCTCGGCATGCGGTTAACCATCGAAGACGTCGACAAAGAAAACCTGGCCTTCTTTCGCTACTGTGCCCAGGGCGACTTCCGTCTGCAAAAGGGAAAGAAATCTGGGCTGCTGCGCTATCCCCCGACCACGGCCTGTCCGTGGACTCGGGATCGGGAGTATGAGTGGGTGAGCGTGGAAGGAAAGGGGGCGGTCCACTCCTACGCGGAGGTCCACCACGCCATCCAGCCCGCGTTCCGCGCCCATGTACCGTACATGATCCTGCTGGTCGACCTCGACACCCAGAAAGGGCAGCCGAGCGAGCACGAAGCCCTGCGTGTGGTTGGCAATCTATTGACCGCCGATGGAGAGTTCGTCCCGCCAGAGGTGATCAAGAAGGTTGGGATTGGCACGCGCGTACGCATGATCTTCAAAACTGTGAGTGACGGGTTCGCGCTGCCGCACTGGACGATCGACGAGGCGGCGGAGCAGCCAGCCAATCCCTGGCGCTATCCGCAGGCGTGAGTTTAGACTCTCTCGTGAGCACTGACGGGAGAAGATCTGCTTCTTCCGCAAGAAGGCGGAGTAGGCGTGCCGTAGGGTAACACTCAACGTCCAGCCCTCGCAAATCCCGGTCGTTTGACCACAGCGGTACGGTCAATGAGCGAGCCAAAGCCAGAGCATAGGCATCTCCAGGGTCCCGGTCTTTGAGGTCAGCAATCGCTTGCGGCAACTGGCTGTGATACTTGTCCGTTCGATGAATCTGCAGCGGAAGAAGTTTCCATTGCATATCCACGAGTTCAATCGGCAACTCATACTTGCTCGCCATATACGGGAGATACTCCGCCACCTCGTCTGCGTTGAACTGAGTCACGTGAACCCTTACTGTAAACTTGGTAAACACTCGCAACGCCGCTTTGCCTACAGCCGTCGAGAGCAGCACGTTGGCGTCAGCGACGACGCTGGCGATAGGCATGGAAATCCTCTGCAATCTCTCGCTCTGTAACTCCCTTGCGCTCAAGCACCTTGGCGAGGTGCCTACCCAATACCGTCACGAGTTCGCGCCGTAGGTCGTCAGGAAGGCGGTCCGGATCGTCGAGCGGGACGTACACTCCGGACACCTTCCCATGTCGAGTAACGAGTACAGGCTCGCCACTCCCGAATAAAGCGGCGCTGTTCGCTCGCAGTTCCCGTATTCCTGCTACTCTCATAGTCTGGCTCCTCCCACGTAAGAGTATTTGTGAGCTAGTGCCGTGTCAACAATTGTGTACACAATAGAGATGTGACCAGCTAACGCCCCCACGCACCGCGTATATTACTCTCAATGGACAGGGGAAATTAGTGGCAATGGACTAGCCACGCCCCGGGCTGAAACTGCACTACACACGCTGATCCCGTGCCCACATTCGTCTTCCCCGATCCTCTGGTGAGACGGGAGAGAACGAGGATGCGGGGAAAAGTAGCGTACGCTCGTCTTTTGGCTCTGCCGCAAAGTTTACGGACTCTACCATATATTGAAATGTCCGAGAATGAAAAATGCCACTAGTTGTAGATAACAGATGGTTACTATTTACTTTGCGACAGAGCCATCTTTCCTGGCTATTAGTAGAAACAGATTCTTATAGGTAGCCGCACCGGAATACAGGGAGATAGATAACTTTCTGTGTATTCCTTCATCTCATAGATCCAGCCATCCTTAAAAATTAGCTGGAGAGAACAGGGCAAGAAGTTAGTGGGGGTATCCATTTAATGTTGATTTACTGAACGCCGAAACTTTCTCTACTTTTAGAAAACCATGGGAGATTAACGCCCCCGTGCACCGCGGGCCGCCCAACTGTGAGTTTCGGCTTCATGCAGAGTCGCAACCGGGTGGCGATGCGGTGGCGCGCCATGTTAGCCCGTGCTGCTCCGCTCCTCCTGCGCAGCGTCCCCTATCACACTGGGCGACAAGACGAAGTCCCGTCCGCCAGACACCGCTTGCAGGAGTTTGTCGAGTTTCTCTACCGTCGGCACCGAACTCCCTTGCTCATACCGTGCATAGGCATTGCGCGACTTTGCCCCCAGGCGGTCCGCGGCGGCGGCAAGCGAGAGTCCATGCAACTGGCGCTGGCGTTGTAAGAGCAACCCCACCATCGCCTTGGTGTCTGAGGCACTGAGCTCGAAATGGCCCTGTTTCCCTTCGTGGACGATCACGGAAAATCCCGGGCGGTCGATCATCGTAGCGAACCAATCGGCGATCATGACCAAGGCTTCCTTGCGAGTATGCCCCTGGGTCATCGCCGCGAACACGGGAACTTCGACTACCCAAAACTTGCCATCTTTATAGAGTTTGCCTTGAAAGCGCATCGTCACTCTCTTCTGGCCGCTCGACGGAGAATTGCGCGTGCCAGTTTTTCGTTAATCTCGGCATGGCGTGGAATCGGCTCCTGTTGTTCCCCCTTGGTCCAGATATCGTGCTTCCCGCCGTGACGCAGAAAACTCCACCCGAGTTTCTGCAGCGCCTCTTCCAGCTCACGCCTTTTCATTTCGTCCCTTGTACACGTATCAGTGTACATCGACAAGAGTGGGCTGAAGCGGGCTAACGCAGTGGATACACGAAGACCGTCCGCTGCGTGAAGAAGGTCATGAGTAGTGAAGGCTAAGCGGGAGTGGATCGAGCCGGAACGGGGAACCCTATCATGGTGGCACGCTCTCCAGTATAGGAAAAGGCTGGGATCTCAGTTGTAGGTAAAGGTCGAGCGGGAGGTGTGGCTCACCGCGCTGGTATCCAGAATCTCTCCTCTTGTGTCGCGAGCATTGAGCGAGTTATTGATAACGTAACAAACTAGCGGTCCGGCGGAGCCTGCATGCGAGAGCGCTCCCACAGAATGCGTATGAACCTACGGAGGACAGTATGCTCGGGTGGATTTTCTTTGGATTAGTGGTTGGTATCTTAGCAAAACTCGTCATGCCTGGACGTGATCCGGGGGGCATTATCGTCACAATTCTCCTCGGCATTGCCGGGGCACTCCTGGGCGGTTTCCTTGGGCGGAGTCTCGGATGGTATGGCCCTACGGACTCGGCGGGATTCATAATGGCGCTAGTGGGGTCTGTCTTTCTCCTGTGGGTCTATCGACGATTTAACACGCCACCTCAGTGAGTTGGTCGACTGGTGTTGCAGCAACACGATGATGGGTACTGACAATTTTATAGTGTCCATTGGCAGTACGGACGATGGGGACATGCAGTAGCAGCAGAGGTAAGAGTTGCTCGTTGAGCGAGCCACCGTGGTGATGGGTTCCGTCGCAACGTTGATAGTAACAGTATGTTATCTTCACATATCATGAATTCCTTCAGGTCATAGGTCCAGCCATCATTAAAAAATTAGGCGAGGAGAAGAGGGCAAGAGCACTGTTTTATGCGAACATACGACAATAACAAAGATTGACATTCTCTGTTATTTGAGGAACACTTGGAGAAGGAGCACCCGTTATGAATGTTTCTCTTACCCCACAATTAGAAGACCTTGTCCAAAAGAAAGTCGCCAGTGGCCTCTACGGTTCCGCCAGTGAGGTCATGCGCGAAGCCTTGCGACTATTAGAGGAACGTGACCGCGTGCACGCTCTCAGACTCGAAGAATTGCGCACAGAAATTCGCAAAGGACTCGACAGTGGCCCGGCCACTCCCTTGGACATGGGAGCCATTAAAGCGTGTGGACGGCAACGGCTGGCCACCACCAAAGGGAAAGAGAAAGCCTGATGGCGACTGTTGATAAGCGTCCCTTAGCCGAATCCGACCTTGAGGAAATCTGGTGGTATATCGCACAGGACAATCCCGATGCCGCAGACAAGATGCTTGATCGGATTGATGAGCGGTGTGCAGCGGTAGCGCAGTTCCCGATGATGGGAGTAAGCCGGGAAGAGTTATTTCCGTCCTTGCGCAGCTTCACAGTTGGCAAATATGTGGTTTTTTATCTTCCTCAACCCGACGGCATTGACGTCGTGCGCGTGCTCCTCGGCATGCGGGATATTGAAGCCTTTTTTTAGGCCCTCCACTGAGGTGTGACTCACCGCGCTGGTATCCAGAATCTCTCCTCCGTGGTGATAGGGTCCGTCGCAACGTTGATAGTAACAGTAGGTTATCTTCCCGTGTAGCCTTTTTCTCGCTCGAATGTCTCAACATAAGGGAGAGTTCGTAAACTTCGCGATAGAGCCATCTTTCCTGGCTATTAGTAGAAACAGATTCTTATAGGTAGCCGCAACGAGCTACAAGAAGACAGATAACTTTCTGTGAATTCCTTCATGTCATAGATCCAGTAATCCTTAAAAAATTAGGCGGAGAGAAGGGGGCAAGAAGTGAGTGAGGGCGTCCATTTAATCTTGATTAACTGGACACCCGGAATTCTTCGTTTTTCCGCCCATGCGGGATTCTCTGTTAGTTTGAGTGTACAGCCAAGAGCATGAGAGAGTGAGGATAACTTTTGCCGACACCTTTCACGGGTGCTGACACTGCTTCAGCAGGAAGACCGCGTGTCCTACCGGGGCTTAAACTACAGGTATCGTTGTCATACCCGAGGCACGGTCGAATCATGTGACACTCCCGATACCGGAAAGGCGGAAGCAACAGTGAATACAAAGCAGACCTGCACTCTAGGCCGTCCTTTCTTCTCGAAAATTCTACCAATAACTCACTTTGCCAAACCAATGCTTGTGTTTCCCACCACACGTATTCAGCTGAGGATACCATCCCGGCGAAGTATCAGAATCACTGTAGCTCCAGGAAGAGCAGTAAGTTTTATTACAGGCTATGCATAGACCAAGATGGCCAGCGCAACCGAACCTGCCACATCGCTGACATTTACCAAGAGTGTCGCAAAGGCAAAATCTGCTCACCATACAGATAAGACCAGAAGCTTGGGCCTTCTCAAGAAGTGGAACTATTGCTCGATTGACATAGCCCTGGGCCGCTTGTTTCCACATGGCAGCGCATTCCAGGCAGTAAGGAGGTTTGTTTTCTGGCAGTTGGTCGTGGAGGCTGAGCACTACCTTTTCGTAGAAGTGCTTATATGTCAAACGGTCCTTCCTATCGCTGTTTATTAGATATTGCCCAGAAGGCTCTTCAAAAAGCGTGTTGATAAAATCCCTTGTTCCCTCAAAGTCTTCGAAACTCTTGAACCGTGACCAAACATCGGCCTGATGATTTTTACAAATATTTTTACCACAGTTATTGCACCTATTGACCGCTTCATGATTGCACCAGTTACAAAATGTCTTCATCCTGTCTCCCCCTTTTCAGCTTTGCGACATTACCTAACTATAACTATTGAGTGTACTGTCATTAATAGAAAAGAGGCTACCGTAGCGGGAGGCAAAGGCAAAACGTTCTCTCTCGATAGGCTGCGATGTTCTCTTTGCCTGTCCTACCACAAGGCGAAGAGTCCGGTAAATCCTAAGTTTCCGATCAGGTTGTGAGTCCAGCACAAACAGTAGCTTGTGTGTCCGGGAAATCAGTACGAATTCTACCGTCACTCCCGTACAGGTCACGCCTACGGAGCATTGTAGGTATCGGGTGCGGATTCTAATCAATCTGAGCAATGATACGAAGGGCCTCCCAGAGAGATTCTTCGCTACGCTTAGAATGACACGTCCGAAGGGCCGTAGCTAATATCTACGAATTCTGCCCCCGAGCAGGACTTAGACCTTGCCACGCCTTCGTCAGGAGTGGTAGGACATGGCCTAACCTGAAGCTCACTCGACTTTGCCCCTGCCCAAGGGGGACAGTCTAAGGGAACCATGATGAGAACCGCAGGAAATACAGTGAGCCCGATAAGCGATATTCAGTGCCGCGTTGCGATCCGCGTTTGCCGTGAAGCGACAGCGCAAACATCTGAACATGGTCTTGTTCCTGAACGTCTGTCCCACTTCGCCGCATCGAGAACAGGTGAGCGAGGTATAGGCTGGGCGAACGAGCGACACAGGAACGCCAACCAGAGCAGCG
>JAYVFX010001146.1:0-7310 GCA_043772795.1 Deltaproteobacteria bacterium | reverse complement strand
GGCAATGATTAGGGGAAAAGGAAAAGAGAAACGGAAATATAGAAAGAATGCGCCTTTTTCCTCCTCGCCCATTTACCCTTTTCGCCATTTCCTCTTGACTCGTATCGGACTGCATGTGTAGAGATCAGATCAACAAACATTCTGAGGAACAACATGCAATTCAACTCGGAAGCCATTGACGTTGCAGATTATCACGCTGCTGTCGAACTCTTCTTTGAGCGAGGGTGGACAGACGGTCTCGCGGTCGTGCCGCCGACTGAAGAGCTGGTTGAGAAAATGATTCACGCGTGTGGACGTAAACCTGATGAAGAACTAGGCGAAATTCCTCCAGCGCAAGGAATCGCTACGATCGAGAAACTCGCAATCAATAGTGTCATGGCAGGCTGTCGGCCTGAATATTTCCCGATTGTTCTGGCATCAGTCGAAGCGATGCTCGAACCTGAACATAACCTAAACGGCGTGCAGACAACTACACACTGTTGTGTGCCGCTGGTAATTGTGAACGGACCGATTGCGACGGAGCTGAAATTCAATGCTAGTGATGGTGTGTTTGGTGGCGGTTTTCGTGCCAACGGTACGGTTGGCCGAGCCATCCGTCTCATCTTGTGGAACCTCGGCGGTAACATTCCTGGTGAGGTTGATAAATCCACCCAAGCGCATCCAGGAAAGTGGAGTTATTGTATTGCCGAAAAGGAAGATGCGAATCCGTGGGAGCCGCTCCACGTCGAGCGTGGAATTGAGAAAGGAAAGAACGCAGTAACCGTGTTCAGCTGTGAGGCTCCGCACTCGGTGCTATGCTACGGCACGGTCAAACAGATGCTTGCTGTGCTCGTGAGTTCGTTGACCTCCTTGGGCAGCAACAACGTTCATGCAATGGGTGAAACGTTGATCGTGCTCAATCCCTGGCACACGCGACAGTTTCATCAAGAAGGATGGTCGAAGCAAGATATTAAGATGTACCTATGGCAGCATGCGCGCACTCCAGTTGGACAGATCAAGGCCGCTGACGCCATCGGTATCGCTGGACAATTCTGGCCGCCGTGGGTTGACATCGAGAACGGTAATTTTCAAGTTCCAATAACGGCAAAACCCGAGGATATTCATCTGATGGTTGCTGGGGGTGATACATACTTTGCCGCAGTGTGCCCTGGGTGGGGCGGGCTCGGTGGGTTTGCTGTGACCAAGGAGGTCAAATAGGAAGAAGCGGAGAACCGGAGAATAGTTCTTATTCACCGATTCGCCGTTTCTCCAGTTCCCCGATTCGGCTTGATGTCAGTTGCTATCTGGCAAAGGAGACAAAGATGCACGTCCTCAGTCCAGTTGGTGAACGGCGAAAGTTTGCCGAGAAAAAGCTCGACAATACAGCGAATGGCTTCACAATTGGTTTGGTAAATAATGGCTTTGGTAACAAGATTGCCGGTGCATTCTTCGCCCGGCTTCATGAGTTGCTAAGTGCGGACTCTGGTATCGCTAAAGTGCAGATCTGGCAAAAGCCCGTGTTTACTCGTCCGTCACCAGAGAAGCTGATCGACGAAGTTGCTGCTGTGTCACATAAGGCGATTGTCGGCCTCTGTGCGTGAGGGTCGTGTACGTCGGGCTGTATGCTCGACTCAGCGAAGTTGTGCAAACGTGGAGTTCCGGCGGTGGCAATCTCGTTCGATACTTTTCTGGTAGCCGCAAAAGATCAAGCCAAAGCGATGGCCATGCCCGATATTCCTATTGTGGTGATTCCGCATCTCAAGGCTGGAGAAACGCCAGCAGATTTTCGTCGGCGTGCAGACGAAGCGTATGCGGAAATTGTCAGGCATCTCCAACTGGGAAAGCCTGCGCTGCAGGCTGCTGGTGGGAGATAAAAATTCAGATTAGGAGAGCAACAAATGCCCAAACTTGAAGTGGTCGATCCCTGGAACTTCAGTAGACATTACACCTTCTCACCGGCAGTGAAAAAAGGCAATCTTCTTTTTATTTCGGGCATGACGGCGACCGATGACAAGGGGAACATTGTTGGTGCCGGAGACATTGCCGCACAGACTCGCCACATATTCAAAAAGATGAAAGAAGTCCTCGCAGCGGCAGGAAGCAGCTTTGACGATATCGTGAAGACGGTGGACTACATCACCACTATGGAAGGCTACAAAGGCACGGCTGATGTCCGCCGTGAGTATTTCACGAATGGCTTTCCAGCAGCGACTGGGATTGTTGTCAAGGAACTCCTGCGGCCAGATGCGTTAATTGAGATCGATGCAATTGCGGTGTTGGACGAGAAGAAATGAAACGTGATGCGTATTGCGTGCTGCAATTTTCACTTCCTGTTTTACGCAATACGTTTTACGTAACACGTTCTATAGGTAATTTATGTCCACCACGACGAAATACTTCGAAGATTTCCACCTCGGCGAGAAATTCTTCATTCCCGCGAAGACGATGACTGATGCGCACTTTTTGTTCTTTGCGGGAATGACAGGTGACAATCATCCCATCCATTATGATGACGAATACGCAAAGACCACCCGGTTTGGCAAACGGGTTGCCCACGGTTTACTCGTGGCCGCAATGACGGCTTCTGGCGCTTCGACCCTTTCCCCGCTGCTGGAAGGATCGATTGTTGCGTTCATTGAGCAGTCATCGCGTTTCCTCAAGCCAGTATTGATCGGCGATACTATTACACCTGAATTAGAAGTGACCGAGTTAGTCCCGAAATCTGACACCGGGTTGCTACGTCTGACAACGCGAGTAAAAAATCAGCGCGGAGAAATCGTCCTCGAAGGGACACATGCATATTTGATTAAGAAACGACCGCAAGCGTAACGAGAACACAAAGGAGGGGAGCATGACATACGATCTATTACTGAAAGACGGAACGGTCATTGATGGCACTGGGCAACCAGGATTTGTGGCTGATGTTGCTGTTACGAGGGACCGAATCGTTGCGGTTGAACAAAACATCGCTCACACTCAGGCGACAACGGTCATTGAGGCACGAGGCATGGTGGTGTGTCCTGGCTTCATTGACCATCATACTCATTATGATGCGCAGGTGCTGTGGGATCCGCTGGTAACGTGCTCCTCGTGGCACGGCGTGACCTCGATCATTATGGGCAATTGTGGAGTTGGTTTAGCACCGTGTAAACCTGCGGATCGCGAAGCATTAGTTGGGGACCTAGTCAACGTTGAAGGGATGTCACTCGACGTTCTACAAAAGGGCGTGCGCTGGTCGTGGGAAAGTGTCGAGGAGTACCTTGCTGCCATAGGGAAGAGTGGTCTTGGCGTCAACGTTGGCTTCATGGTGCCGCTCTCCCCACTGCGACAATACGTGATCGGCAATGAAAGTAAGGAGCGAGCGGCGAACGAGAAAGAAACCCAGCAGTTGCGTGCGCTCTTTCGAGCCGCGATGGATGCCGGAGCGTTTGGCTTTTCGACGACGGTGCTACCGCAACATTTGGGTTTTCAAGGGAGACCCCTGCCATGTCGTCTGGCCAGTCGTGATGAACTGGCTGTACTGGCTGGCGTGCTCAAAGAGTTGAAGCGTGGCTCGATTGAAATCGCCTTGACTCGTAGTCCAGGGATGCTCTCTGATGATGAGTTTGACTTGTTGTCGTTTCTCCTCACGCAGAGCGAACGACCAGTGACGTGGCTCGGACTTTTACAAAAACCAGAGGCGCCACCGGATGCCTGGAAAGATGCGCTTAAGCGTGTAATCCCACTCTTCGACCGTGGGTATTTGCCACTTGGTCAAGTACCGTGTCACTACAAGAGTGCACGGTTCAGTTTGAAGCGACCATTTGTCTTTGGCAACTTCGATTGTTGGAAGATCGTCTTCGACCAACCACTTGAAGAACAAAAACGACTCTACGCGAGCGCTGAATTCCGTGCTGCTTTCCGCGCGGAAATGCAGCAACCTCGTCTTTTCACCGGTCAGTGGAACAACATGAGCGTGTTCACAGTCAATAAACCGGAACTGCAACCACTGTTAGAGACCGACTTAGAAACATTGGGAAAACAGCGTGGAAAAGATCCTGTAGATGTATTCTTTGATTTGGCATTGGCAGATGATCTGAACATGCAATTTCTTTACGAGTTTGGTCAGGTCAATCCAGAGATGCTCACGCATCCGCACACGTTAGTGGGACTCTCCGACGGCGGTGCACACGCGGACATGCGCTGTGAAGCTGGATACTCAACCTATCTCCTGGGAACGATCGTGCGAGAAAAGAAAATGCTGCCACTCGAAGAAGCGATCCGGCGATTGACCTCTGTGCCAGCCCAGGTCTTTGGGGTGCCGCTGCGTGGTACTGTCGCGTCGGGAATGATTGCTGACCTGGTAGTCTTTGATCCCGACAAAGTTGCGTGTGGAAAACAGGAAGCCGTCAACGACTTTCCTGGCGGGGGCCTTCGCTACATTGAGAAATCGAGCGGGATTGCCCACACCATCGTCAACGGTCAAATGCTCTACTCACAGGGAGAAGCTCAAGGCGTTGTGCCTGGGCGAGTGTTAAGAGGAAACGTCGAAGGGTAGTTGTCTACTGAGCAAAGCGGAGAAAAGAACAGGAAAAGAGGAGGGAAAGGGAATATCTTCTTCATCCTTTCCCTCCTTCGCCTTTTTGCCCTGCGAGGCAGGGCTAGGCTACTTGCGCCTTTTTTGGCTCAAACACCGGATTTTTTGCTGGGAGTGGAACCAGGGTTCCCATTACCCAATCCGCTAACGGCAACACCACATTCAAATTTTTGAACGGATACAAGTGATGATAATGATGATGCGCATTGAGCCACTGAAAGACCCAGGTGCGTTCAATCCAGCGGTCTGCGGGAACATGCATGCACCAGTGCAAAGCTTCATACAGGACATAGTCTGTGACCATCGCTAGCAGTCCACCGAAGAATGCCGCCCAGCCAAAAAAATAGGCCGCAATGACCAAAAGAGGAGATTGCAGCAAGACCAGTGCTGGCGCATTCCACCAAGCGAATCTCACTTTCGGCTTATCTTGCTCACGTTGGAGGTGATACGAACGATCTGCGCGAAACAATCCGTGATGAGTCAACGCATGAGACGTAAACGGATAATTCCACGTAGTCATGTGCATAATGTACTTATGCAGGGTCCATTCAAAGAAACTAGCATAAGCAAAAAACACTACGTAACTGAGGCTGCCTGTTAGCAAACTGGATAATATAGTCTGTTCAGTCAACGGATTCTACCTTTCTTGGTTACACAGGAACGCCTCGCCCTCATTCCTAGCTTTGAGTGGCACTACAGTCGAAACCCACTTATCCGGCGAATCCATTCCTCTCATGCGGAGACACGACAACAGAAGAGGACGTCGCAGGGAAGGGAGTTGTCGCAGTTCCTTTGGTACCCACACCCACTTAGTAAAACAAGCTTAGGTCTAACCTCTCACAATCGGCCATTGTTTACAAAGCTAAAAGCCTGGAAAAGCAAACAATGGGTCTAGGATTTATAAAGAAAACCCACTGGTCTCGCAACGCCCCCTTTACTCAGGAGTTGAGGATTAGGGGTTGAGGATTGGTAGAATCAAAAGAAGTGGCGGGTCTTCCCCGCCACAAGAAGAGACACGGCGTATCGCAAGACAAAGGTTCCCATTGCTGGAGATAAAAAGACGCGTCATAATGTTGCTGGGCTTTTATCCCTTAAGAAATGAAAGTTCAGACGCTGAATCGGAGGGCATTAACATGGCCGCAGTTGAGAGTACCGCGAGAACCACATCTACGAAAAAGTACTTCATGGTATCAGCGGACTGCCACGTACTTGAGCCGCCAGACTTATGGGAGCGGCGGATTGAAGCAAAGTTTCGTCATCGCCTTCCACGAGTAGAAATTGACTCCAAAGGCTATAAAGTCCTGGTGGTAGAAGGCGGGCGTCCGTTACGGATTCGTGATTTCACCCTGGAAGGGGAAGACTTGGAGCGGGCTAAAGGTGGGCGTCCGGATCTTGAATCGCGCATGAAAGACCTTGACCGTGACGGCATAGATGCCGAAGTAATATATCCTAATCGTGGCTTATTGATGTGGGCATCACCCGATCCCGCGATGCAAACCGCCATGTGTAAGGTGTGGAACGATTGGGCTATCGAGGTCTTTGGGCCACAGAAACAACGCTGCGTGCCAGTTGCAGCGGTTGCCCCGAAAGACGTTGAATCCGCGGTAAAAGAAGTTCAACGCATTGCCAGGATGGGGTATCGCACAGTCTTCTTGCCTGTCCAGGTGCAGGACCAGCCCTACAATCTGCCGTTGTATGATCCGTTGTGGGCGACAATCCAAGAAACAGGCATGCCCATCAGCTTTCATGTGGGTACTGGCAAAGATCCACGTACGGCAACGGGCAATGGCGGTGCCATTATCAATTACGTGTGTCACGCACTGTCCACTGCTATCGAGCCAGTTGTTCAATTCTGTGCGTCTGGCTTGTGTGAACGATTTCCCAATCTGAAGTTTGGCACAGTCGAAGCCGGCATTGGTTGGCTCGCGTGGACCCTCTGGGTGATGGATGAAGGCTACAAGAAGCATCACTTTTGGGTAGCGCCGAAAATGCAGATGCTGCCGAGCAACTATTTCCGCCGCCAAGGATTTGCCACATTTCAAGATGATCCAATTGGTATTGAGAACCGCAAATGGGTGGGTATCGAGAACCTCATGTGGGGCGATGACTATCCGCATCACGAAGGCACGTGGCCACGATCGCAAGAAGTCATAGATCGCACTATGAGTGATCTGACAGAAGACGAGCGGCGGAAGGTTCTGGGGCTGAATGCTGCCAAGCTGTATGGCTTTGAGGTACCGACTGCATGAAACGTGATGCGTGTGACGTGTTTCGTTTGAAGGGACGATAGCGATGCCCAAGAAACTCGAAATCCACTGGGGCGAATCTGACAAAGCGCCCGAACAACGAAAGAAATGGCTGGGTGCTTGGTTAGTCTCGCGCGAAGGAGAAGAAGGTGAGTATTTTTACGACGGCCCTGGTGGCGTCGAAACTACGCACAATATCCCTAGTGAAGCGGTCGGCTTACGGCTGCGTTGGTGGCCACCGGACAATCAAGTTGACCTCAACCTCGAGTTTGGTCCGTTACCAACGGTTGCGGATGACTTTTTTTTCCCCACTGGCTCTGAACAGACCATCACCATACGGGCAATGGAGTTGGTGCGATGACGTAATGCGTGAAACGTAAAGGAGAAATCTTCTAACGTCTTCTCTTACATATAGGTTTCCTAAATGATTTGTGCCGAAGGGAGCGAATTTCTTTGTAGAGACGCCCCGCCGGGGCGTCTCTACGCCCATTGGGGATGATGCCGAAATC
>JAYVFX010001145.1:0-2808 GCA_043772795.1 Deltaproteobacteria bacterium | reverse complement strand
TCCGGCGCGGGCGCCAGCATCGACTTGGCCTAAGACGCCGGGACTTTCAATAGGGATGGCCCACACCCGGCTAGTAAGCGACTCCAACACAACTAGTGTGGCACCGTCCGGCGTCAGCGCGATGCCATTGGGCAGCAGAAATAAGTATTGCAGTCGCGTGACCTGGCTGCCATCGCGGCGGGCGTAATAGAGATGGCCGAACTTGTTGCCCTCACGCGTGAGTGGGCCAGGATCGGTGAAATAGAAACCCCCGTGGGTATCCATGACCAGGTCGTTGGGACCTTGGAACGGTTGTCCATCGCAACGATCATAGAGCGTCTCAACTTTCCCTTTTGCATCGATACGCTGGATGTAGCCAGGTTCTTTGCCCCCGTTATTGGTGACATACAGAAACCCGTCCGGTCCCAGCGCAGCGCCATTGGGTGCACCTCCCGTATCGGCAAATGTCCGTTTGGCACCGTCGGATGCAATCGCCGTGATGCGACCACCGGTAATTTCTGTGACGTAGAGCGTGCCGTCCGGTGCCCACACCGGTCCCTCGGGAAACTTTAACCCATCAGTCAGAACTTGTGGTGTCATAACCTTTCTCCTTGCCCCCTTTTGCAATCGACAACGTCAGTCTGTGAAGTTGGTGTTGAACCTGGTGCAGGCAGTGACTAAATCGAACCACACGACATTGGAACACTGCCGACCAAAACCGCTCATCCTGAACGGAGCGAAGTCGAAGGGCTCAGGATGAGCGGGCATATATCCCACTGGGAGTGAGGGAGTGTACGAATCTTTTGTGGTTCGATTTAGAGTGCTGTCGAATTATCTCGCGATAGGATTCTTTCATGACAGGGGGTTATTGCCTATTGAGGTCACTCTGTCATAGCTGTCTTTCTCCGAGACTTAGGGAGTACATTCCGCGTCAGGCAGAATTCTTTACCGAGCTGTTGTCCGGCACCATCGCGAGCGCCACCACATACATCGAGCGCGCTCCCGCCGCAGGTGACGCCGCGTTTCCGCCGAGCTGCAGCAAGCCAGCCGGGTAGTCACGGCGATACACCTTCAACGGTACATCGGTCGTGTGAATCTCCGCGTCTGTATCTGTCCATCCCGTGGCCAGCCACGTCGGTAACCGGCTGGCCCGCGCATCGTAGCCCACGAACACGGCCACCCGTTGATTCACACGGCAGCGTAAAAATACTTTCTCTCGGCAGACTTTGTCAGCATTCCGCGTCATGATCCACACCTGTCCGCGTAAAAAGGACGGGAGCGACTGCAGCGTATAGGGACGATCCCGGTAATAACACGCGCCGATCTGCAGCGGCACTGCCGTATACCCCTTTGGCGACACGTTGGTCACGGCCAACGGGCGCTGATTAACCACGCTCACAGTGACGGTGTGGCTGGCCACATTGCCGGCGAGGTCATGGGCCTGCGCGTGCACGGAATGGACACCATCAGCGACCGTGGTGGTGTCCCACGCATAAGTCAAGGAGGCGCTCGTATCACTATGTCGTAACACCCCGTCTACCGCGCATTCCACCTTCGCAATACCAAGGTTGTCGGACGCCTGCATTCTGACCTGGACCCTACCCGAGACGGTCGCTCCCTCCGTCGGCGAGAGAATAGCCACCGTAGGCGGCGTCGTGTCTTGCGCCACGCCGAACAACTTTCCTTCTTTAAGCTCCCGGCCAATCTGGGCTAACAGCGCATTGAGTTCCGGGGAGTTGTCCGTAGCTGGGCTACTGGGATTTTCAATACTGTCACAGCACCACGCCAACGAGATAATCGGCGGTTGACGCTGGGCCACATGGTACTGCACGAACTTGTCCCAGCGCGTCCGAATCTTGGTGGCCGAGGGACGGGCTTCATTGTTAAACCACCACAGAAACATGGGCTTGCCCAGCCCGGAGAGTGCCGAGACTTTCGCTCCCTTGGTGGTGGAGTACCAATCCGCATTCGGGACCTTTGTGTTGTTCCGGGCGGTAAACCAGTTGACAAACACCGGCACCCCAGGGATGGCTTGGTGGAGGTAATCCACAGCGGCGCGCAGTTCGGCACTGCGTGGCCCTTTATGGCGAACATCAGGCTCGTCAAAGACCCATAACGCGAAGAGGCGGTTGCGGTTGCGCTCCAGGGTGGCGACCAACGGTGTCACACGCGAGAGGAACACACTTGCCTTGCCCCAGGGACCCTTGAGATCGCACGTGGGCGGGCGATCTTGCCAGGTGCGGCTAAGCTCGACAATCACCTTGTTATTGGCGTCGACCTCATCCATGGCACGCTGCAGCTCGGGAGCCGTCTGAAAGTGGCAGGCATAGTGAATATCATTCCAGGTCGAGACGGCGGCGTCCTCATTGGGGAAGAAATCGCCGCCCAGAAACCCGTAGCCGAAGGGAGGCACAAAGCTCGTGCGCTTCCCAGCCTTCCGTAATCGTTTCATACGTGTCCTTCATTGAAAATAATTCCTGACGTAATGATAATTATACCCCGATGTGGACAAGAACATTATTGCTCTTAAACCCGTATCCCTACTTCTCTTCAGTCAGCAACCGCAACATTTCGCTCTTAATAACACCCGCCAACATGAATCCCTGCTTCACTCCCTGTTTCGCAAGGTTTTCAATCGCCTGCTTGCGTAACCGCAGTTGCTGGGTCGAGGCCAGCCCGTTCATCTCACATTCCGTCCGTTGTCGATCTGCAATCTCTTTCTCTTCCTGTTGCTCCTCCACCCGGCGAGCTTGCTGCTGTTGTTGCTTACGCTCCTGATGGGACCTCTCTTGTAACGCTTCTCCAATCACGTGTGGAAGCAACCCCAGA
>JAYVFX010001144.1:0-5130 GCA_043772795.1 Deltaproteobacteria bacterium | reverse complement strand
GAAATTCCTGACACCACCACGGCGGCCCCTTTCCTATTAGCCGCGTACAATTCAGCAGTTTGGACCAGGAAACTTCTCAATTCCAGAGATGCACCCGTGTGACACGAGAGATTCCCGTGGGAGTAAAACACTAACTGTTGGATTGGATTCCTTGTTCATAAGTTCAACGGTCGACGCTGCTGGGAACAAGAGGCACCCAGGGTACGATATGTAAATATTTTATATCTGATAATGAAGATTATGACAAATATTATGTTAAGATGACGTGATAACGGTCTCGGGACACCGAGTGTTATCAGTTTGTTGATGTGTTGCGGTCACGATGCAGGATGCACAACTAAGGAACAAGTGAACTGCGCGGCTCCGTCACATTCGCCAGACGCCACTACCGTTGCTGTCGGAGCTTTGTGGTGGTACCGACGGCTGACCCATCCCGCAATAGGCTCATCGCTTCCCGTGATCAATTCTACGGTAAGACGATCATCTATAGACAAAAACACAGAACCGCCTGCTACACTGATGACGACACGGTTTGAACCATCACACGCAACATGACAGTCCTCTCCAATGTGAAAGAAGATCTGTACGCGGTGACGCGCGCGCGCGGTCACCTGGTCAACAACCGTTAAGGTACGGGAGTCACCATTGAGATCCACGGTACGACGATGCACAACGGGATCACTGAGCCGCTTGTAGCCGTCGTGTTCACCGGTGACGCTCCCCCCGTCAGGACGGGGCTGCCACGACAAACAGCGGGCGGTGGCGCGCTCACCCCACATGAATGGACCGAGCATTTGTGACTGGTCGAGATCATCGATCGCGACAGTGTTATGAGCACGAGTACTGCGAAAGTACGTACGCCACGACGGATACCGGAAGTAGTCGTATGTCCCAGGATCAACCAAAATGTCCCTGCCAAAAGCTCGTAGCGTAAAACTGAGTGCGTCAGCATGGCCGTGGGCCGCAATGGACTGAAAGCCGAGGTCGCCACAGTCAAACAAGACACTGATTCGATCCGCTGCACGTGCATATCCGCACTGTAGGAGGTAGAGCCCAGAGTCCGAAAAATCCCTTGAGGGTAGTAACGTAGAATCACTCAACGGACCGATCGATGCAAATTCATCACGGGCACCAGGGCCCAGTAACCAATAGGCAGCCTCCCGGAATTCACCAGCCCAGGCTTTCAGCTCCGGGCTACGAAAGAGCACCGCCCCGGTAGCAAGCAAGCCAGCCGGGCTTTCTGGTCCGTTGCCCAGATCAAGGACGTAGCCATCGTCACAATCACCGTACGACGGGACACTATCGCCACCCTCGCTCAGGGTACCGACGAAACATAACATTTTGTTAATCTGCGACCAGTAGGAAGCCGGGAAGTCATTGTGTGCACGCCGCGCAACAAGTCCCGAAAAGAGAAGAAATTGTAGCACGAACAAATGGTAACCAAACGCCTGTTCGCGGTTTGCACCGTCGAGAGAGGTCTGGGCGTGAATCTCTTCGCCTAAGATCACCTTACTTTGCTCATTCCAGTTCCCCCGAGAATCAAGTATCGGGAAATACTGGGTGGCAATAAATACGCCGGCGGCCTCACCGATCCGGTGATTGTTAGCGGACGACCCTTGCGAGTACTTGCGGGTAATTTCCCATAGGTGCAGATACACAACAGGCAACAATTCCTTTAGGACGCTTGGCGTCACCAGGCTCGAGTCTCGTATCAAGTCGATAGCCCATACCCAATTGATCAGGCGAATCGCAAGTTCGAGCGGGCTGCGCCAATTCATGCCTTGTCCAAAAGGACAGGCTGCGCACCATGACCGCAATTGGGCTATGACAGCTTCCGCGTAACGCTAATCGCCCGTCGCATGATAAGCACGAGCCAATACAACCAAATGATGGTGTCGATTAAGCTCCCAGACGATTTTGGCATCTCCGGTCACACGATAGTCCCGGTAGTCAATGGAACCGGCAAATCCGTTAGGAGCGACTTTTCCGCTTTCGTAGTCACGGTTCCAATCTATACTGTCGCCAAGGGCACAATCCTCAAGGGAAAAAAAGCTGATATGGTGATTCAGTAGCTTCTCTGCGCGGTCGCGCAGACGCGTATGCCACAGGGTTTCGTCAGCCCTCATGCTCTGCCCGGCGTAAGAGTCCTTCTCCCAAGCACCTAGGCGGAAGCTCGACCCTGTATCGAACGCCCCGGTCTCTGTAAGTGTGCGGGGAACCGAGGGATACAAGCCTAACGCAAAACGCGGTCGGTCAAGTTGATCTCGCATGGTAGAGCGAACTCGCCAAATCACTTCACTAGCGGACATGCCACGAAGGCGTTGCACATACCAGTTCAAGGTTTGCATACCAATCTCCTTGCTACGATTTCTGTAGTATCAAGCGCCGTTTATTCCTCGCGCTGTCTATCTGATAGTGATTGTAAATCCTTATGTGTCAGTGACCCTGGCCTTGCGAGAGCTTCCTCTGCGCTCGAGAGAACTGCCACGAGCTCAGGGTGCCCAGGAAAATCCCTTTGTAAATGCTTAAGGTATGTACGCGCTAAGCCTTCACGGACCTCTATTGAGCCGTCTGAGAAGCTGTAAAATAAGGCGAGGTCTGCGACCGTCCAAAAATACATTGGGTCGGCGCTGTAAGAACGCAGGTAGAGCTCTTCTGCGCGACGCCGATCACCAAGCTGCTCGTATGTCCAGGCACGCAGATAATCTATACGGCCCGGATTCGCAGTGGAGGGCCATCGTTCTGCCTCCTGAAGCATGTCGAGTGCTCCTTGATATGCCCGCTGTTTGTGAGCCATCGTACGGGCTTGCTCTAGCTCCGCTTCTCGGCGGTCCCGTAATTGATGCGTGATCGCTGCTGCTAACATGATAACGGCAACAAGACTGATACTGCGCCATCGCATACCATACAATACGTTGAACACGCCCTTATGCCCTAACGGTTCTGCAAATCTCGTGTGTCCAATCAATTGCCACACAACCAGAAAGATCACAAAGAGTCCCCCAAAAAATGTAGCTTCCGGGAGAAGACTGGTCGGAATGATAGCGACATCTACACAAACGAGGCGGCTCGAGAACGGCCATAGAGGTGCGCGGTTTGTTGCCGCGAGTAGATCAAGTACATCGTGAAGTAGAACCGAGAGGAACGAAATCGCATATGCTCGGGGGAATGACATCATCGCCATGGACGTCAACAGTGGGACAAGGAATAAGGATACCACACCAGCAAACACCACCGCATGGGTCACGAGTCGAGCATTCCGCCACCCAATGGGCTGCGCCAGTTGTGCGGCGAGGTCTGGCAGATATGAGAGTCCAACCATCAGAGGAAGCCACAATACATCGCCGTACGTAACGATCGCGCGTCGTTCCCCGCCGGTCTTCGCAGTCTCCCCTAAACGAGGCGGAAGACTAGCCTCCCCGTACGCGTGCACAGGGTGCGTTGTTAGCCCTATCGCTAGTCCGACAAAAGCATGCCCTAATACCGGCATATTAACTTGATGCCTAGTAGAGATCGGCAGAGATCGAGAATATTTAGCGATCGGAGCGACGGCATCCGTTCCTCTAACCTACTGTCACAAAGCCAGATCGAGTCGTCAGTTGCATTCCATCTTGCGCAGCAAAAGTGGGACAAGACCTACGGGATCGGACGGTGTGGTCAATCCACCCAATACCCCTTTCGGTACTCCACGTCGGCTGCCCTGCCTCGAGCAAAGGGGCTTGGCGACACTACTTTTCTCCACCCTAACCCTCGTGACGTATTTCCTCGATCTCTAACGACAGTGTAGCAGCTTTTCCGTCCAGCGGTAACATTTTGTAATGAACGCACATCATGGTAGAGTGATCGCAAATGAGGATCTGACGCCAACGACCAGTGCCACTTGCCAATAACGCGGTTGGTCGGCGGGTGCCAAGAAGCTGCTTCGTTACGAAGCTCTCAGTGCGATGGTCGGGGACCAGCAGGGTTGGGAAGCGTCAACCTTAGACAGTATATATCCACTGTACTCAATGTAGTGCAATAACTGTTGTGCTACTACTTATTCATCACCTTGAGGGACTAACCACCATGTACACTACCACTTCTCCTTCTACACTCCGGCTTGTTTTTTCTCGCTTTGCTTTCATCACCGGTCTTCTTTGCCATGCTTCATTCGCTGAAGCACAGTGGCAGCCTCCGATCGGTATACCACCTCCTGCGTTTGGAATAACGGAAACTGCAAGGGCAACCCCAAATCCCTGGTCGACAGCGATATCGGGGTTTTACTACGTCGAACCGAGCAATGGCAGTGCGACCGATTCCGGAAATGTTTATGGCACTCCAGCTTTACCTCGGAAGACTATCCCAAAGAGCTTACCTGCCGGCTCAGTGGTCGAATTGCATGGTATTTACGACACTGCACACCTCAGTCCCAATGATATCGTTGTCAATGGTACCGCCGCTGCTCCGGTTTTCATTCGGGGAGTCGCTTGCTGCAATACAGCAACCATCAGAAATCGATTTATTATTTCAGGTTCGTACTTTATCGTAGAGAATATACTCTTCGGCTCGAACCAGACTTCAGACCCTCGCGTGACAGTAAGCTATCCCACGACCCACGGAGTCGTTAGAGGATCTGAGATTAGTGGACATACGAACGGTGGTGTAGGGTTAGGGGTATCAGGAATTTCAGCAACAAACACGATTGATAATGTGGTTGTCTATAACAACAAGATTCACAACAATGGCGTTTGGACTAACAATGTAGGAGATAATGATTGGGAAGGAATCCTTGTAAACGCTTTTACTAGCTATATCTGGGTGGTTGACAACGAACTATACTTCAACGAGGGAACAGGATTTTCCATCGGCGCTGGGAGCCGGGCAAACGAAGCGACCACTCACCATATCTACGTTGGTCGTAATATCTCTCACCATAACAAAGAGGCAGGGTTTGGATTGAAGCAAGCTCAGGATGTTATTTACTCGCAGAATACTGCTTACGGTCACCGCCTGAGTAGCTCTGCTGATGGATCCTGTATGGGTCTTCAATATGCCCCCGAACGCGTATGGTACTTGTTAAATCACTGCTATGATAATGAAAATGGGATCACTGTTGTAAGTGATAATGGCCTCGGCTCAGGAAAGAATTCG
>JAYVFX010001143.1:0-3642 GCA_043772795.1 Deltaproteobacteria bacterium | reverse complement strand
GTCAGCATTCAGTAGTCAGTAGGCCAAGGCTGTAGGCTTAAGGCCGCAGGCTAGAAGGGGAAAAGGAGACAGCAGTGACATCGCCGAAGCATATCTTCGCAGGCATTCGCGTCCTCGACTTCACCCAATGGCTCGCCGGGCCGCAGGCGACACGGCTGATGGTCGACCTTGGTGCGGAAATCATCAAGGTCGAGCTACCGCCCAAAGGCGAGCGCAGTCGTCATATGCGCATTGTCCCGAAGGATGGCAAAGATGGTGCCATTCCTAATTACTTCACTATGCATAATCGCGGCAAAAAAAGCTTATGCGTTGATGTGAAGACGCCCGACGGTCAGGCGGTGATTAAGGACCTGATCAAGAAGTGTGATGTGCTATTCGAGAACTTCACACCTGGCATCATGGCCCACTACGGACTGACGTATGACGCCGTCTCGCAGATCAACCCGAGTATCGTCATGTGTTCGGTTTCAACCTATGGACAGGAAGGGCCATATTCGCGCCGCATCGGCAACGATCTGGTGGCATTAGGCGTGGGCGGAGTGCTGCACATGCTCGGCGAACCTGATGGGTACCCGGCATATCCAGCTTCGGCCATCGGCGATCATATGGGAGCGCTCAACGCCTATGGGGCGATCTGTGCTGCGCTCTTTCACCGTGAACGTACTGGCGAAGGGCAACATATTGATTTGGCGCTGGTTGACTGTGCCTATAATGCCCACGACTGGGCCTTAGCAGCGTACAATGCCACGAACGGAGAGGTCGATCCACAACGTGGTGGCTCGCAACGTACGGGCTCATTTCCCTATGGTTCGTTCAAATCGAAGGACGGCTACATTGCCATTGGCCTCATTACCGAGGATCACTGGGTGTCGTTAGTCAAGAGAATGGGACGCGAAGAGTTACTCACCTCACCGGAATTCAAAACCAACCGCTGGCGTATCCAGAATGCCGACGCTCTCAAAGTCGTTATCGAAGAGTGGCTGCAATCTCTTCCGAATGATGAAGAGGCAATTCGTATCATGGCTGATGAATTACGGCTTCCCGTTGCGCCGATCTTGTCTGTAGGGCAATTCGTACAGAATCCGCATCTCAGCGCACGCATGATCGAGCGAATGCCGAAGGCTGATGGTGGCGAGGTGCTCCTTCTGAAGTCTCCCCATAAGTTTTCAAAAACCCCACCGCAAATCCCTGGCTTGGCAGCGCGCCTTGGGGAACATAACGAGCAGTTATTGCGCGATCTCTGTGGGTACTCTGAAGAGAGAATTCGGGCACTACGAGAAAACGGAATTCTCGTAGAGAATAAAGGATAAGGGATAACGGAGAAGCGGATAAATGGGAAAGCCCTGAAAGGGCGAGAGAAGGTAGCTCACGGTGTAAACCGTGGGAGAAAAGAGACGATTGTATGCGTTTCGCTAATAAGGGAGTGTTAGTCACCGGCGGTGGCAGCGGCATTGGTCGTGCGACGTGCCTCGCGTTCGCGCGGGAAGGCGCGGATGTCGGTGTCGCCGATTTTGATTCCGGAAGAGCTGAAGCCGTTGCTACTGAAGTGCGGAACAGCGGCAGGAAGGCCGTCGCCATCCGCGTGGATGTTACTGATCCTGCCTCAACGCAAGCAATGGTCACCCAGGCTGTGACCGCGCTGGGTGCGATCAATATACTGGTCAACAGCGCTGGCGTGCGTGAGATCATTCCTTTTCTCGAATTGCCGTTTGCCGAATGGCAACGCGTGATTAGCACCAATCTGAGCGGTACGTTTCTGAGCAGTCAGGCGGTAGCGCAGTATCTTGTCCAACAAGGGAAGGGCGGCAAGATTGTCAATCTGGCGTCGGTTGCCGGCTTGACGGGTGTACCGAATCGAGCGGCTTATGTGTCCTCTAAACATGCGGTGGTTGGCCTCACCAAGGAGATGGCACTGGAGTTAGCTGACAAAAATATTCAAGTGAATGCCGTCGCTCCTGGCGTGGTACAAACCTCAATGACCGAATCGTACTTTGAGAAACCGTCAGTGATGGAGTTGCTGAAAAAAGCACATCCGGCTGGTCGTTGGGCTCAGCCTGAGGAGATTGCCAGCCTCATTCTTTATCTGTCCTCACCTGAAGCCGACTTCATTACCGGTGCCACGTTCCCTATTGATGGTGGGTTTATGGCGGGGAAAGGAGTCTGATTACGTAAAGCGTAACGAGTAAAACGCAAGAAACAGGGAAGGCGGGTGGTTACGTTTTACGTTTCACGTTTGAGAAAGGGTATCGCATGCAACTGCAAGGACAAGTCGCATTAGTAACTGGGGCAGGTCGCGGGATTGGCAAAGCCATGGCACTTCGTTTTGCCCGCGAGGGCGCTGATGTCGCTATTCTGGATCTGAATGGAGAGTGGGCGCAAGCTGTCGGTGAGGAAATCAAAGCCCTCGGTCGCCGCAGCTTCGTGAAGCTCGTCGATGTCAGTAATTGTGAACAAGCGCAGGCTGCTGTTCATGAAGCCGCGGCAGCGCTCGGCAAACTGGATGTGATCGTTAATAACGCCGGGATCGGCAAAGCCCAGCACTTTCTCAAGATCACTCAGGAGAACTGGGAGCGCCACATCAATATCCATCTCAATGGATCATTTTACTGTGCGCAAGCGGCTGCTCAGGAGATGGCGAAGCGGAGATATGGCCGGATTATTAATATCGCTTCTATTGCTGGTCTGATTGGACCGATTGATCTGGCTCCGTATGGTGCAGCGAAGGCCGGTATCATTGGTATGACGCGTACCGCAGCTCTCGACTTGGCGGACTATGGGATTACAGTGAATGCCATTGCCCCTGGTCCGATCGATACAGAATTGCTCCGCACTTGGCCGCCTGAAGCCTTACGAGATCGCGCCCAGCATATGCCGATTGCCCGTTTGGGAACGGTTGAGGAGATTGCCCATGCGGCGCTGTTTTTGGCGTCTCCAGACTCAGGGTTTATTATGGGAACCGTGCTCACGGTCGATGGCGGCTCGGTTGCCGCTGGGTCGTACATGGTGGAGAAGTACCGGCGACGGAAAACTGGAGCCTAACTTCTCATAATAAGTACCTATCCGATAAGCTATGTGGTCGATGCTTTTGTGGTGCTTTTCTTTCCTTCTCCCTGCGCAATCTCCCACGCTTGCGGCAGAGATATCGCAGCACCAACAGCAAGAAATGGTGGTGTTAGTCCATGGGCTTGGACGTACCAGTAGGGCCATGCGGGTACTGGAAAAAATACTTTCCCAGCAGGGATATGAGGTCCACAACCTTGATTATCCGTCACGTCAACGAAACATTGATGATCTCGTCGACGTGTTGCATGATGAGGTCACTAGCTGTTGCGTTGACCCAGAACGAAAAGTCCATTTTGTGACACATTCTTTAGGTGGTATTCTCGTTCGGGCATACCTCAAAAAGTATTCGCTAGAGAATCTTGGTCGAGTGGTGATGATCAGTCCGCCAAATCAAGGCAGCGAGATTGTAGACGTGCTACGCGATCTGTGGTTGTTTCAGCAGGTTACTGGACCAGCGGGGCTGCAGCTTGGGACCGATAATAGCAGTGTTCCCAATACGCTCGGACCTGTTACGTTCACACTTGGCGTGATTACTGGAAATCGCAGTCTCAATCCGTTCTCTTCCTGGATGATTCCTGG
>JAYVFX010001142.1:0-4737 GCA_043772795.1 Deltaproteobacteria bacterium | reverse complement strand
CGATACGCTCGGCGTCTCTATGCTGGTTGACGCGCTCAATCATCACAAGCCTGCAGGGGCAACAGAGTCAACGGTGCTTGGCCCGTTCTACGTCTCCGGCGCACCGGAACTAGCGAATGGGACGAACATCGCCAAAGGACTCCCTGGTGACCCTACCCTCTTCTCTGGTCGTGTCTTAACGGTGGACGGCAAATCCATTGCGAGTGCACAGCTCGACATCTGGCATGCCGATGCCGAAGGGTTCTATGATGTCCAACGACCTGAGTTAGACGGTATGCGTTTACGCGGGAAATTTCACACCGATACACAAGGAAAATTTTGGTTCTGGACGACCAGACCGACCGAGTATCCCGTCCCAACCGATGGTCCGATTGGTAGTATGCTCCGCAAGATGGACCGCCATGCCTACCGGCCCGCCCATATCCATACGATTGTATCTGCTCCAGGCTATGAACCAGTGACAACCCACATCTTCGTTGAAGGAGACCGATATCTCGAATCCGACGCTGTGTTTGGTGTGAAGGACTCACTGATTGTCAACTTCGCGCGTCATGAACCAGGAACCGCACCTGACGGGACAAAGCTGGATCGATCATACTTCACTGTGAAGTATGATTTTGGCTTGAAGGCGGCGTAGGAGGGGATCAGGGGTCAGGGGCCAGTACAAAAAAGAGCAACGTCAAATACCGACCCCCGACCCCTGATCCCCGGCCCCTAGATATTATCCAACGGGAACACGGGCCGACGAATCTTAGTAAACGGCAAGCGCGACAGATCTTGCGTCGCCAAGCCAGGCGCATCGACATCGATCATTTTCTTCGCGATACCTTCAAAGCCAGCGCGATGTTGGAGTTCGGCTTTGCACACCAAAATCTTGCGCTGCGTCGGCTCGATGCCAAGGCTACGAAAATGGTTGGCCTCGAATACCAGCGCTGGACGAGCAGTGAGAATCACCTCTAGCCCACCACAGTCGAGCAGTACCGTTGTCCCTCGTCGGTACGTCCCCGCATTAAATGTTGTCGCCGCAGTGTAAACCCCGTCATGAATCACCCGCACGCGACCACTGATCTGCACCGGTTCACCGTGAAATTTATCAGTTTTGCCACCAACTGTGAGTGTAACATCTTTGCCAATCCCTGCTTTCACCGCTTCTTGCACTGCCGCAGAATCAGCGATGTTACCAATCACTGCGCCACGCGCCTTTTGTTTGATCAGTTCGGCAAGAATTGCCGTGCCATCACCAGGGGTGCCAGCGCCACCGCTGTCCGCGATATCACCGAGCAGCACCGGACCTTCGTCAGTCGCCATTGCCTCACGCACGGCATCTTCGACTGATACCATATCGGTAAGAAACGCGTGCCGCTTGGCCCAACAGGCTTCTTTGATCTGTTCAGCGATGTCTTGTGCCAGTTTCGGTTCTTTGTTGGTTGTAACAGTGACACTGATCCCAGTCTCGCGCTTATCCGACGTGAAAAACCCACCCAGCAACGAGACATCCAGAACTTGCGGATGCCGTGCCGCTAGATTCGCTGATACACGCATGAGGTGTTCCATCGGCCAGCCGGGAGCAATGTAGAGTTTCTGCAATCCCGTAACCATCGCCGGTTGTGCCCATGCACTAGTTGGAGTAATCGAGCCATCGAACATTCCCGCCATAACGCGACCAGCCTGGCGACCGACTGGCACAAAGTCATAGTGAGGATTCGTCTTCACACCAATGAGCATACTGGCTGACTTCACCATTAGTGGGGAAACGTTGGCATGCCCGTCGAGCGAGGCAATGAGCGGGACTTTGTCACCAATCAGGTTCCGTATTGCCGCAAGAAAATCTCCTTCGCCGTCGGCAACATTCTCAACCGCCTCAGTGCCATGAATTTGCACGAACACTCCATCGACCTTCCCGGCTTTACGCAATGAGGTGAGGAATTGGTCCTTCAACCACTCATGCGCCTCGGTCGTCACTGTGCCCCACACCCCAGGCACACTAAACAGCAACGGAACGGTTTCCCAATTGTGTTGCTCTGCGACATCTAAGAATCCAGAGATCGCAGTCTCGCCCCTTCCCATTTTGAAGACCGCATCTCCAGTCAACGTACTACGTTGGAACATGGCCAAATCCATCCGATAGTCAACAAAAGAATTCACTGCGGCAATGTAGCCGCCAATCGCGACGCGCATAGTTGTACCCTCCTTTGAACGAAAGTGCCTGGCGTCTTTTACTGTGTTCTCTTGGTAGCGTGCAAGCGTCACTACGCTCTACCCGTAACATTCTTAATCGCGTAGAATAGGCGCGTTGGTTTTGTATCAAGGAGAAACCTGCATGGAAGCCAAGATTATTGATCGAGGTCGTGGCCCAGAAATTATAGGCACACGGATTACGGTGTACGATGTCTTAGATTATCTTCAAGATGGTTGGCGCTGTGAACACATTGCTGGTTTGTTCCGTCTTCCTCCTGATGAGATTCAAGCTGCGATTCAATATATCGAGGACCATAAAGATGAGGTCATGGTAGCGTATCAACGGATTCTCGATCGTCATCTGAACGCACAATACCCTCCAGAGGTGCAAGCAAAGCTCGACCGTAGTCATCAGAAGCTCAAGGATAAGCTTGCTGAAATTCGCTCCCGCCAAGAGGTTGAGAGTTCCCATGCCAGCTAACCATTTAAATTAGAGGAGGGCTCACATGACATTCATTCATTGCCGTTTCGTATCCGTATTGTTGTTGTTCACCGCTTTAACACTACCAGTAACACCGAAGCTGAGTCACGCTGCAACTGATGCTCCAGCAATCGGCTCTCCGGCTCCGGATTTCAGCCTGACCACTAACGAAGGAAAGCCGGCAAGCCTGAAGGATTATCGCGGCAAGTGGGTGGTGCTCTACTTCTACCCGAAAGACTTCACCAGCGGTTGCACGCTTGAAGCACACAATTTTCAACAAGATTTAGCGAAGTATGAGAAAATGAATGCCGTCATCCTTGGTGTCAGTGTCGATACGGCTGAGTCTCATAAAGACTTCTGCACAAAAGAGGGCCTTAGTTTTAAGCTCTTGTCCGACGCTGATACCACGGTCTCAACCAAGTACAGCTCGGTGATGGAGTACAATGGCGCGAAGTTATCCGCACGCAACACCTTCATCATCGACCCGGAGGGCAAAGTTGCGAAGGTGTACATGGGAGTGAAGCCAGCGGGACATAGTGAGGAAGTGTTGAGTTTCCTAGCGAGCATGGATAAGCGCTAAAAGCGAGCGGACAGATTGTCGAGTAGCAGGAAATCACAGGCTGTGCACTGGTCTTAATTTAAGTCATTGCTGCATCGCAATTCCCTCTCCCACCGGGAGAGGGTGAGGGTGAGGGGAGGGAAGAAGGAATCCTTTTGCCTCATTTCCCTCATCCTGTCCTTCTCCCGAAGGGAGAAGGAACCCACACTCGTAGCGTCGCAACCCAAAACTCTTTCCGTTGTCAATCAACAACCCACTATGCTAGAGGGAGAATATCAGCCAACTTCGTACCAGATGGACCTGAAAGCGTGTTGGATTAACTCTAACCTGCTCGTCAGAGCAAAAGGAGGGCCTCATGGCGGAGTATGATCTCTTAATCAAAAACGGCACGATCGTCGATGGTCTGCGGATGCCTGCATACCGTGGGAACATCGGTGTCCGCAACGGCAAGATCGTGGCCATGGGCAATGTTCAAGGGAGTGCCACGCGCACCATTGATGCTTCCGGACAAATCGTTGCGCCTGGCTTTATCGACATTCACACGCACTACGATGCTGCACTGAGCGGTGGCACCAAGTGGGACCCGTATGCATCGCTCTCCGGTTGGCATGGCGTCACCACGGTTGCTATTGGTAACTGCGGGTTCGGCTTCGCCCCAGTGCGTCCGGAAGATCGTGAACGCGCCATGCGTCGCATGGAACGCACCGAGTCTATTCCACTCTCCTGCATGCAAGCCGGAATGCGTTGGGATTGGGTCACGTTTCCTGAGTATCTCGATAGCCTCGACCGCGGCGGGCTCGGCGTCAATGCAGCCTCGCTCGTGCCTTACTCCCCTCTGCGCGCCTGGGTCTTAGGGAATGAGGCCGCACGCGACCCGAATTATAAAACCAAACCTGATCAGGTCGAGCACATGAAACAGATCTTGCGCGAAGGACTCCAGGCTGGCGGGTTCGGCTTCTCTGCTTCCTTCAGCATGGCGAATCGCGATTACGATGGTGGGTATCTCCCCACTCACGTTGCCCCGCGCGAAGAGTTCTTAGAAATGGCCAAGGTCATGCGTGAGTTCAACCGTGGCTCGATCGAGTGGACGATGGGCCATGCGTTGCAAGGGTTGGGAATGGACTTTCTCCTAGAAATGGCCAAAGTCAGCGGTCGGCCAGTGAACTGGAATGCGGTGATTTATGATCCCACCTCGCCTGATACGTGGAAGCAGCAGTTGGCCTGGATGGAGAAGGCGTACCGCGAAGCACCAGTATTAGCGGTCAATATCTGCACGCCGATCGAATTTGAGTTTTCCTTAGAAACTATTGGTTTGTTTGACCAACTCCCAGCCTGGAACGAAGCGACGATTGGCGACTTGGCTGAACGCAAAGCCAAGTTGGCCGATCCTGCCCGTCGCCCAGCATTGAAACGCGACATGGAAAAAGCGCCAACGGTCATGCCGGGCACTAGTCCCGACGCTGAACAAGGTGCCATTCGCATGTTCCGTTGGGACACGACATTTGTCGATGATGTCCAC
>JAYVFX010001141.1:0-2923 GCA_043772795.1 Deltaproteobacteria bacterium | reverse complement strand
GGATTTTGGCTCTGGGGTTTTGGACTTTTGATTTTTGCCTTTTGCCTTTTGATTTGCCTGCTGAAGCGTCAGTTCCCCTTTGAGGCGGTAGAGTTCGGCTTCGTAAATGCGCTCCTGTGTTGCATCGCTTAAAGTCAGCGCCTCGTCTAACACTGGCAATCCTTCTTCAGGCTGTCCAGCCCTCAGGTACGACTCCGCTTCAAGTGCAAGAAAATACGGCAGCCCCAAGCCTGCCCCCGTGGCTCGAAGGGCAGTGATTCCCTCCCGGGTCTGTGTCACTCCTTCTGCAATATGTCCCTGCTCAGCGAGGGCCCAGCCATGCAAACTAGTACTCATCGCTTCCCATTGGGGAAGTCCGTGTTCGGTGGAGAGGCGTATCGTTCCTTCAGCTATCTCTTGTACTTTGGGTACTTCCCGGCGGAATTGGTAGAGCCAGAGTGCACATGTTTGCACGAACCCTTGAGTGTTAGCGTGTTGAACTTCTTGTGCCAGACTCAACGCTTCATGTCCCCTTTTGAGCGCCTGCTCTGGATAACCAAGGAACCACAGAGCCCAGGCTTCAAAGATGAGGCAAGTCACTCCGTTATCTTGTCCGTACATAAAAGCTCGGGTGGCGTGCTGTCGAGAGTCGTAATGGTGAATCCCTTGCTGCAGGGCGACGCGGGCTAGACCGTAACGCCCCATAAATAATTCGGTCTCCCCCAATGCCCAATAAGCTCCTACGAGGGCTAAGGGGTCCTGAGCGGTTTGGGCTAGGCGCAGGAGTCGTTCGGCCAGTTCATGAGCCGTCGTGTACTTGGCTTGCATCAAGTAGCAGACCCACAATCCTAAGAGCGCAGGAAAAAGCTGAGGCGTCTCGCCTACCTGGCGACAGAGCGTTACAGCACGGGCGTAGCAGTGTTCCACTTCTGGGGATGCGTATCCCTTGTTCGCGATGAGCGCCACCCCGAGCATAGTTTGCAAACCTAGCTCTTGCTGAATACGTACGGGATTGTCGGGAAGGGACTGCAGCAGTTCTACTGCTCGTGTCAATTGCGCAATCGCCTCGACATTCGCTGACCGCTGCACCGCCTGTTGCCCGGCAAGCTGAAGATAATCTACCGCCTTTTGTGTATTCCCACTGCGACTGTAGTGATACGCTAACTCGCTGTAATGGTCGTCGAGTCGATGACGATACACCACCTCCATCGCTTGTGCCGTACGTTCGTGCAGCACTTTGCGGCGCTCAATGAGCAGGGAGTTGTAGGCCACTTCTTGGGTGAGCGCGTGCTTGAAGATGTATTCGACTTCGGGGAACGCGGGTTGTTCGTAGACGAATTCTCCGGCCTGCAAACGGGATAACAACCGATGGAGGTCATCCTCACTCTCGGTGACCACTTTGCGTAACAGACTCGCGGAGAATTCGCGTCCGATGACCGCCAGGGTCTGAAGTAAGGATTTCTCTTCTGCGGGTAAGCGGTCCATGCGGGCGGAGAGGACACCTTGCACCGTGGTGGGTAAGCGGAGGTTCGTGAGATTGCCCATCGTAGGGGCGGGTTTGAAACCCGCCCCTACATTAGCATCGCGTACGAACAGTCCTTGTTCACGTAGAGTCTGCACGATCTCTTCCATGAAGAACGGATTGCCTTCGGTCTTGTCGAGGATGAAGCGTTTGAGGGCGGATAAGTCTGCATCGATCACCCTCTCCCTAGCTCCTTCGACTTGGCTCAGGACAGGCCTTTCCCGTCGAGGGAGAGGGGATTCGGAGGCGTCGCCCAATAGCACGGTCAGCATCTCTTCTGCCTGCTCTTTGCCTAATGGATCGAGTCGCAGTTGCGAGAAGTACGTCTTGCCACTCCACTGCTGTTGATATTCAGGGCGGTAATTGACCAGCAGCAGCATTCGCGCCGTCACCACGCTCTCGCTGAGCAGTTGCAGAAACGTCTGCGTCTCAGCATCCAACCAGTGTAGGTCTTCAAAAATGATGATTAGCGGTTGGTTGAGACTCTCTCTCAGAAGAAGGCGCTTGATCGCCTCTAGTATCCGTTTGCGCCGTATCTGTGGGTCCATCTGCTGCAAAGGTGAGGTGGGTTCGGCGATGCCAAGGAGAAAGAACAGATACGGCAGCGTGTCTTCCAAACTGCGATCTAACGTCAGCACCTTGCCGGTAATCTTCTCCCGTCGTCGCCGTTCGTCATCCTGGTTCGTCAGTTGGAAGTAGTTCTTCAACAGATCAATCAGCGGCAAGTACGGATACGCCTTGCCGTGGGAGACGGAGAACGTTTCCAGGATTAGACAGCCGCGTTGTGAGAGCAGTTTGAACTCGTAGAACAAGCGCGACTTGCCTACCCCAGGCTCGCCCATGACACCGGCAATCTGTCCATGCCCGGCTTTGGCTGATTCCAGTGCGCGTTGGAGCTGCTCTAGCTCACTCTGCCGCCCAACAAACCGTGCTAAGCCTCGACGTACAGACAGTTGCAGCTTGGTACGTAGTGGTCCGACTCCTGCAACTTCGTAGATATTGAGCGGCTCGGCAAAGCCTTTGATCTGGGCTTGGCCCAATGCTTTGAACTCAAAGTAGCCTTCGGTGAGCTTGTAGGTTTGTTCACTCACCAGGATGGACCCCGGCGTCGCTAAACTCTCCATCCGTGAAGCCAGGTTCGTCGATTGGCCGACGGGCACATAATCGGTGTGTAAATCGTCTTTGCGAATCGAGCGGAGCACTACCTCGCCGGTATTCACACCAACGCGAAGCTGTACATTGATCCCCTTCTCTCTCCGTAATTGCTCCGCTCGTTTGCGACTCCCGTCTTGCATCAGCAAGGCGGCATACAGCGCGCGTTGCGGATGGTCTTCATGGGCAATCGGCGCCCCGAACAAGGCAAAGATCCCATCGCCCAACGCCTGGGCCACATAGCCTTCATAGCGATGCACAGCATCCATC
>JAYVFX010001140.1:0-8735 GCA_043772795.1 Deltaproteobacteria bacterium | reverse complement strand
GTGACGGATCTTGCGATCATCGACCTCGACGTGTGGACGTCCGTCCAGGAGCGTCTCGCGCGCGAGGAGGTACCCGCCAGAGCGGGAGGAGCGGCATCGCATGGTGGTGGCCAGGAAACTGGCCGCTTCTGGGAGCGCCGCCGGGCGCGCCACCTTCTCTCCGGCAAGGTCGTGTGTGGCCTGGGTGTTCTGGTTAGAACGCTCGCAGGTAACTGGTGAAGCTCCTGGCCATAAGCTAAATCCTGGCCCATTGTACCGCTTGCCGTTTATCCCAGCCCTTGGTCTATCGCTCGTACCCGCGTCCGTTGGTTCAGCACGAGCGGCCATTACCCAGTTTTGGCAGGTAATCGAGAAACGCGTACCGGTATACACCACCGGTGACACTCCTCAGCAAGGAATGGCGAGTGCCCAGATTGCCTTAGCCGAAGGTTGTACGATATTAGCCGCAGTTGAAGCGCTGATGCTGCGCTACGCGGAGGAAGTGACGTCGTTGTTCACGGATGGAAAGCGCCAACCCACAGAGCAAGAGCGGGCAAAGTATTACGCGTGGCGTGGATACATGGTTCGCCAGTCGACGCGGATCGTGGATCGGTTGTTTGAGTTGAGCGGTGGCCACTCGCTGTACTTGAACCATCCAATGCAACGCATCTGGCGCGATGTACATGCCACAAACCAGCATCTGGGTCTTCACTACGACTTTGCCTTGGAAGCGTATGGCCGTACGCTAGTCGGTCTGCCTAGCGGCTCAATGATGTAATTTCGGCTCTCTGATATTTCCCAGGGCGCATCCACGCCAAACAAATGGTGCTATTCAAATCAGTAGGGACGGTAGTGCAAGATGTAATGTCCGGATTTGCGGTCCATCAGGAAGCGGTCCGTCAGGGGAAGGGAGTAGATATCGGTGAGTTTTTGGAGTTAAAGATGTTCTAGCCATCAGCGCCTTAAGGAGGGGCATCCTATGAACGTTGGACTGTTGTTTCCGTTTCGTAATCCGCCGCAATGGCGGAAGCCGTTCCCACAATTTTATGCCGAGCAGCTACAACAAATGCAGGTGGCAGAGCAGCTGGGTTACGACACCATTTGGCTCACCGAGCACCACTTTGCTGAAGATGGATACTCCCCCTCGCTCTTGCCCATTGCCGGCGCCGTTGCCGCGAAAACCAGCCGCGTACGCATCGGTACGTTTCTGTTGCTCCTTCCCTTGCACAACGCGGTACGTGTCGCCGAAGATGCGGCGACAGTTGATATCCTTGCTAACGGACGGTTTGATCTCGGGCTCGGACAGGGCTATTCGATTGGCGAATTTGAAGGTTATGGGATTTCCCGTAAGGAGCGCGCCTCGCGCATGGAAGAGGGCATTGAGGTCATTCGTGGCATGTGGACCCAGGACCCGTTTTCCTACCAGGGCAAGCACTACAACTTGAAGAACATCAGCATGATTCCCAAAGCTCCGCAGACACCGCATCCACCGCTGTGGGTTGGTGCGGGCACGAGAAAAGCTGTGGAACGCGCCGCGCGTCTCGGGTGTCACTTTCTAGGTGGTGGCGACGCAGGTTCACAGACCATTTATGACGCAGCTCTCAAAACACACGGACGCGATCCCAAAGATTTTCATGCGGCTCAACTACGCTGGGTCTATGTCGCGCCGACCTACGAAGAGGCGTGGAGTGATGTCCAGCACCATTTACACTATATGCTGAGCCAGTACGGCCGCTGGGTGGCCGAGGCCAATGATTATCCTGGAGCGGAGAAGGCTGCTCAGTTACCACCAGCTACCGAGCTGCGGAACGTTACCGAGCAGCTTATTGGTCGTCCAATCGTTGGCACTCCTGAGCAAGTCGGACAACAAATCGAAGCGATGACGAAAAAGATCCGTACCACTCATCTTGTGATGGGTATGCACTTGCCTGGACTTGACCCAGCCAAGAGTCAGCGCTCAATGGAATTGTTTGCCAAGGAGTTAATGCTGAGGTTTCACTAAATCTTAAGAATATCTCCGCAGACCTCGCATCCAATGTCATTGCGAGTTCCCTAGAATGATGTGTACTCAGCAAATGGACAGAACCAGAGGGAGCCTCCTGGCCGTCATTCCCGCGCAGGCGGGAATCCAGTTTTTACTCCTGGATTCCGGGTCGCGGCCTACGGCCTTGCCCGGAATGACGGGCTGCCCTGAGTGTCCGGCACGAGTCGAGGATTTTGTTCAGGGATTCATCAGTCAAGAATTGTTGCAATCACCGCGGCTGGTGCTTCGCGTTGCGGGAAATGCCCGACGTTCGACAGCACCAGCCGCTCATAGCCGCCACTAAACATAGCCTCTTTGCCTTCGGTTGTTGCAGGAAGAATGCAACGATCGTTCTCACCGTGGATCAGTCGTGTCGGCACCCGAATCAACGGTGGCAACAAGCGACTCACTTCTAGTGCGTCATATTGCGGGTCTCCGAGGACATTGCCCCAGCGGTGGCGGTAATAGTGAAGAGTAATGGCGACCCAATCAGGATTGTCCCAATCTGGTGCCGTCGCATCAAACTGCTGCTGAGCAAAATTCCCGGGCGCAAGCCATTCTTGCCAGATGAATTGGCAGAAGCTACGGCGATCACGCTCAAGGGCAAGCGTCGCTTGTTGCGTTTGGAAGAACCACTGGTACCAAAATGCTCGGGTCTGGGGCAACGCAGGCAAGTTGTTGGGATTGTTGATACCGTACCCAACTGACAGTGGGACAATCCGCTTCACGCGCTCTGGCCAATTGGCAGCAAACAAATACGCAGCAAACGCGCCCCAATCGTGGCCAACGAGCACGCACCTATTCAGTCTGAGAGCATCGACAAAGTCTTTCACATCTTGTGTAAGGGCCGTCGCCTGTCCACTTCTCCGTGCGGATGAGTCAAGAAACCGCGTGCCGCCGAAGCCGCGCAGAAACGGAGCGACACAGCGATAGCCCGCATCAGCCAGCGCGGGAACAACAGCATCCCAGGTCCGCACGCTATCCGGCCAACCGTGGAAGAGAACGATCGTCTCACCATCAGTTGGGCCTGTCTCCTCATAGGCAATATCAAGCATGTTCGTGCGGATGGATCGTACGATATGAGACACTGGACACGACTCCTTCCCAAAATCAGGCCACAAAAGATTGGCCCCCCAGCTCTGTCACCTTTTTACATATTATGCCCTTAGACGTTCACGTTATCCTGTGTCAGTTTCTGCAGGAGCGCTCGCGCCTCTTGCAAATCTTTTGTATCGAAACCCTCAGTAAACCAGTTGTAAACTTCGGCTAACATTGCGTGAGCTTCGTCGAGCTTGGTGCGCGCTTCCTGCTCCGTGCTCTCTGCTCCGTGCTCTAAGGCTTGCATTTGCCGTAGTCGGACCAGACTCATCACTGCGCGCAGCTCCCATGACTTTGCCTCCTGTCGTCGGGCGATCTCAATGGCTTTTAGAAAACACGCTTCGGCTTCCGCCTCGGCGTGGGTGTTGGGGACTTCGGACTTGTTTTGACTTGCTTTGGACTTGTCTTGGACTTGTCCGCGACTTGCCTTGGACTGAAGCGTGAGCGTTCCCTTGAGCCGATACAGCTCGGCCTCGTAGTAACGCTCGTCCTGCTTGTCCACGAACTCCAAGGCTTGGGCTAACAGCGACAGCCCGACATCAACTTGTCCCAGCTCTGCATATCCCCCGGCTTGATAGGCAAGAAAAGATGACCGCGATAGTCTGACCTCCATCGCGTCCGAGGACGTGAGCGCTTCCTGTATTTGTCGCAAGCCCTCGTTCGCATTCCCTTGACTCACCAACACCTGGCCCTGGAGGGCTGTACTGTAGGCCAGGAACAGAGGCATTCCGTACTCGGTACAGAGTCTGATGGCTTCGGCCAGAGGAGCGAGGGCCTGCGACTCCTCTCGGCGAAAGATATGGAAGCCTCCGGCCATGAAACAGGCCGCCGCTAAACTATACGGGTGAGAAAGCTCCCGAGCAAAGGTTAACAGCTCCCGGCTTCTATTCCACGCCTGGTCCGGATACCCCAATGACCACAACGACCAACTAGAATATGCCAAGCATATCATCTTAGGATCATAACCGTAGCGCAGCGCATGGGAGCGATGTTGCTGCGGGTCATACAAGCGTATCCCCTGCTCACTATGTTTGTGGGCGAGGGGGAACTCTCCGAGTGTGTAATAGCTCACCCCTAACGCCATGTGGGCTTGGAGGAGAAACCCAGAGTCCTGTGCCCGCTGGGCGACCTGGAGAAGCTGCTCTGCATATGCCAGGGCTTTACGGGTCTCTCCTCGTATAGCCACATACGCTCGCAGACCAGCGAGCACGCCAACCAATTGCACGGGATCGTCTAACTGCTGACTGAGTTCATAAGCACGAGTGAACGCCACGCCCACATCGGGACCGGTCATGCCTTTGGTCACCATCAGGACACTCCCCAACATGGTCTGTAAGAGTATCTCGTGCCGGGTCCGTTCTCCCGTGTCAGGAGTCGTCTGTAGCAACGCTATGCCCTGCGTGAAATGGTGCGTCGCTTCGCTATAGGCTGACCGCTGCACGGCCTGTTGGCCCGCTTTGTGGAGATACTCAATGGCCTTCTCAGTGTTGCCACTGCGACTGTAGTGACGCGCCAGCTCACTGTAGTGATCCTCTAACCGATCGTGATAAAGTTGCTCGATTGCCTGCGCTGTTTGCTCATGCAGGACCTTGCGCCGCTCGATGAGGAGAGAGTTGTAAGCGACTTCTTGGGTGAGCGCATGCTTGAAAATATATTCCACTTCGGGAAAGGCCGGCTGCTCGTAGAGAAACTCTTTGTGTTGCAATGAGGATAACAGACGGTAGAGTTCCTCCTCGGGTTGGGGGATAACCTGGCGGATCAGGCTCAGAGGGAACTCCCGCCCGATGACCGCGAGTTGTTGGAGCAGGGCTTTTTCTTCGGGAGTGAGCCGGTCGATACGGGCGGCGAGCACGCCCTGCACGGTGGTGGGGATATGCAGATCGGTGGGCAGGGGCACAGCGCGCCGTGCCCCTGCGCCGTCACGCACGAGCACCCCTTGCTCCACTAACTCCTGGACAATCTCTTCCATGAAGAACGGCGTGCCTTCGGTTTTCTCCAGAATGAGCTGCTTGAGGGCGTGGATGTTGTTGTCCATCCCCCTCACCCTAGCCCTCTCCCCGTTGGGGAGAGGGGATTGCGACTCGCCCAACAACACGTCAAGGAATTCTTCCGCTTCCTCTCTTCCAAATGGCGCGAGACGGAGTTGAGTGTAATACGTCTTCGCGCCCCACTCCTGGCGATACTCGGGGCGGTAGTTGACTAGAAGGAGAATACGCGCGCTGGCCACACTCTCACTCAGTACATCCAAAAACCCTTGTGTCTCACTGTCAATCCAGTGCAGATCTTCAAAGATGAGGATCAGCGGTTGATTGAGACTCTCGCGGAGAAAGAGTTTCTTGAGCGCCTCAAATGTCCGCCGACGTCGTATCTGCGGGTCCATCTGCTGGAGTGGCGAGGACTGCTCTTCAATCCCCAGCAGCGCAAACAGATGGGGGAGGGTGTCTTCTAGGCTGCGGTCCAGCGTCAGCACCTTCCCGGTGAGCTTCTCCCGGCGCGTCCGTTCGTCATCCTGCGACTCAATCCGGAAGTAACTCTTGAGCAGTTCGATCACCGGCAAGTACGCTGACGCTTTGCCATGCGAGACTAAATAGGCTTCCAGAACAAGGCAGCCACTCTGCGAGGTCAGTTTGAATTCATAGAAGAGACGAGATTTCCCCAACCCCGGCTCACCCATCACGCCCACGATTTGCCCATGTCCGGCTTTGGCTTGCTCAAGTGCCCGTTGTAGCTGGTCCATCTCGCTCTGGCGACCGACAAACCGTGTCAGTCCTCTCCGTGCCGCCACCTGTAAGCGCGTACGCAGCGGCCCTGCCCCGAGCACCTCATAGATAGTGAGCGGCTCTTCTACTCCTTTGATCTGCGTCTGGCCTAAATCCTTGAACGCAAAATAACCATCCGTGAGTTTGTGGGTATTCGCAGTCACCAGAATCGACCCCGGCGCGGCGAGTTGCTCCATCCGCGCGGCCAGGTTGGTCGCATGGCCAACAGGAACATAGTCGGCATGCAGATCATCTTTGTGAATCGAGCGCAGCACCACTTCGCCGGTGTTGATCCCGACCCGCATCAGCAGGGGAGGGTAGCCTTTGGCGCGCAGCGTATCGGCATAGCGGCGCATCTCGTCCTGCATGCGTAGCGCAGCATACAGCGCTCGTTGGGGATGGTCTTCGTGGGCGAGCGGCGCGCCGAACAGTGCAAAGATGCCATCGCCCAGCGCTTGCGCCACAAAGCCCTCATAGCGATGCACCGCGTCCATCATCAGTTGCAAGGCCGGATCGATAATGGCGCGGGCCTCTTCGGGATCAAGGCCTTCAATCAGCGCCGTCGAACCTTTGAGATCGGCAAACAGCGCGGTGATGGTTTTGCGTTCACCCTCCGCAAGCCCGCGCGCTTCCATCGCTGCTTGCTCCGCGCGAATACGGTCGGCTAAATGCGGAGGCGTGTAGCTGACTGGTGAGGGAGGTGGGGAACTTGAAACCTGCAACGTGGAACTTGGAAGTGGCGTAGCGCCGACCCAGACGAGGACTTTGTCTCCTTCATCGACCGCTAACCGTTTGGCCTCAATGAGTTCTTCTTTGAGGGCCTCCAGATGTTCGTCCGTGAGGTCAAATTCTATCTTGAGCACCCGATACGATATCCGCCCTCTCTGCCGCAGTAACTCGCTGACCCGGTCCACGACCTCAATGAATGCCATATGTCTCCACCTGCTGCGGGTATTGTATGAGAGAGAGGCGGCGAAGACTAGTGTGGAGAGGCGCAAAGAGAACGCGCCGTTGAAGGTCTTGTGCTCTGTTGCAGAGCACTATAGCTTCGGCCAGTGATCAAGGGGTATAAAAACGAAGAGACACGACTTATTGCTGAGAAGGGAAAGGTCACAAAGAGGGTGCTGCGAATCCTGCCCCAGGAACTTCACGAGAAGGCGAGAATAAAGCTCGCGGCCCTTGATGCGGCTGAAAGTCTTGAGGTTCTTCGCGTATATCCTGGGCTCGACTTAAAGACGTTTGGGGGACTTTACCAGATACGGATCAACGATACGTATCGCATTCGTTTTACCTGGGATGGCAAAGATACCGATAATGTAGAAATAGGAGATTTTCATACATGAGCCTGCCTCCGAGAAAGAAAATCGCAGTCCATCCAGGGCAAGTGCTACAGGACATGCTTGCGGAAGTGGGGATAAGCCAGTCCGCGCTGGCCCGACACCTTGGGATAGACCAGACCAAGATCAACATGATTTGCAACGGTAAGCGCGGGCTCACCGCCGACATGGCCTATAGACTGGGGAAAGCATTCAAGACAGGGCCTGCGTTTTGGATGAACCTGGAGAAGAACTGGGAGTTGAGTCAATTTGAGGAATCCGACTACGAGAACATTGCAGAGATCAAAAGGGTTGCAGCGTAAGAGGTTCACAAGAGAGGCCGAACGTGGCGGGTCTCACCACGCCAATTGGTGGATCGTGGGCTCACTTCCCTGCTCAGGCAGCGGCACGGGACAAGGAAAACATACGGGGGGACGGGCTCCGGTTAGGCAAGTTCGTTGAGCAGCGCTTTGGTGTCTTGGAGGTCGGCTGTATCAAACCCTTCGGTAAACCAGTGGTAGACCTCGGATAACATCCTGTGCGCTTCGGTCTTCTTGCCTTGACTCTGCCACAACCGCGCGAGGCTCATCACCGCGCGCAGTTCGAGGGATTTGGCTTGTTGCTTGCGCGCAATCTCAACAGCCTTGTGAAAACATTCCTCCGCTTCTTCTTCGACTTGAGACTTTGGACCTTGGACTTTGGACTGAAGAATCAGTTCGCCTTTGATCCGATACAACTCCGCTTCATTCCACCGTTCCTCATTCTTCTCGACCAGAACCAGCGCCTCGGCGATCACCCTCAGCCCCTCTGTCGCCTGGCCGCTGTACGCATAGCCTTGAGCCAACGCACCGAGAAACAATGAGGCCCATATCTCTGACCCCATGACCCGCCGAGCAGCCAACCCTTCCCGAATTTGCACAAGACCCAATTCTCCCTGTTCCCGAGCGCCGGATTCGGAGGCGCGCTCGACGAGCGCCCAGCCCCGGAGGCTTGTCCCGAAACACAACCATAATGTAAACCCGTGTTCGTGAGCGAGAGCCAGTAAGGTCTCCGCCTGGGCTTGGGCCTCTTGGCCCTCGCGGCGGAACAGATGCACCCTGGTAACGGCGTCCAGCAACAACGCCAAGCTTAAAGGATGTGACAGGGCTTGGGCTATAGTGAGCCCGTGCCGAGCTTGCGCCAGGGCCTGGTCTGGATAGCCACGAAACCAAAGCGTCTCCGCTGCTCGAACCAGAGCCATTGACCCGAGGTCTTGTCCTGTATGGTAGGCCAGGTCGCGGTGAAGCTCGGGGTCGTAGCAAGCAACAGCTTGCTCCAGATGCGTTTGCGCGGAGACTAGCTCTCCGCGCCAGAGCAATGTTCCCCCCAACACTAAATGGACCATGAGAGACAGCGTGGCATTCTGCTCTCGTTGTGCGATGGGAAGGAACTGCTCTCCCAAGGCGAGCGACGCGGTGTGATTCCCTCGTCCGGCGTTAAATGCCCAGAGCCCATACAATACCTGTGCAATCTGGAGTGGCTCCCCCACCTGCAGACACAGCTCCTGCGCGCGGGTGTAGG